>JACQVT010000204.1 GCA_016209665.1 Planctomycetota bacterium
GGCCTGGGCTCCCTCGGGCTGGCGTCGCTGCTGAATCGGTCGTCCTCGGCGACGATCGTACCACCGACGCCGTCGCCGGTGGTGCCCGCCGGGGCCTTGGGCCTGCCGGGGCCGCACTTTCCCGCCCCGGCCAAACGGGTCATCTACATGCACATGGAGGGGGCGCCCAGCCAGATCGACCTGTTCGACCACAAGCCGACGCTGCGGCAGCGCTATAACCAGGACCTGCCCGACTCGATCCGCCAGGGCCAGCGTCTGACCGGCATGACCAGCGGTCAGTCCCGGTTCCCGGTGGCCCCGTCGATCTTCAAGTTCTCGAGGTACGAGAACAACCAGGACGGCGTGTGGATCAGCGAGCTGATGCCGCACACCGCCCGGCTCGCCGACCGGCTGTGCTTCATCCACTCGATGCGCACCGACGCGATCAACCACGAGCCGGGCATCACCTTCTTTCAGACCGGCAACCAGCAGCCCGGCCGGCCGTCGTTCGGGGCCTGGGTCAGCTACGGTCTGGGCAGCGCCAACGCCAACCTGCCGACGTTCGTGGTGCTCATCTCGCAGGGCTTCGGCAACATGCAGGCCCTGGCGGCGCGGTTCTGGGACAGCGGGTTCCTGCCCAGCGAGCACCAGGGCTGCAAGATGCGGACCGGCGGCGACCCCGTCCTGTACCTGAACAACCCCGAGGGCGTCACCCGCGAGGATCGGCGGCGCATGCTCGACCTGGTGGGCGAACTCAACCGGCGCGAGGCCGAACGCAGCCTCGACCCCGAGGTGCGGACGCGCATCGCCCAGTACGAGATGGCCTACCGCATGCAGATGTCCGTGCCGGATTTGACCGACTTTTCCGACGAGGATGAAGAGACGCTCAACATGTACGGCTCGGAGGTCCGCAAGCCCGGGACGTTCGCCGCCAACTGCCTGCTCGCCCGGCGGCTGGCGGAGCGCGGCGTGCGGTTCATCCAGCTCTACATGCGGGGCTGGGACGCGCACACCAACCTGCCCAAGCAAATCCGCGATCAGTCGGTGGCGGTCGACCAGCCGCAGGCGGCCCTGATCCGCGACCTCGAGCGCCGCGGGCTGCTCGACGACACCCTGGTGCTGTGGGCGGGTGAGTTCGGCCGCACCGTTTACAGCCAGGGTACGCTGACGAACACCGACTACGGGCGCGACCACCATCCGCGCTGCTTCACCTTGTGGATGACCGGCGGCGGCATCCGCCAGGGCGTGACCTACGGCAAGACCGACGACTACAGCTACAACATCGTCGAAGACCCCGTCGAGGTGCACGACCTGCACGCGACGCTGCTGCACCTGCTCGGGCTGGACCACCTGCGGCTGACGTTCCGCCATCAGGGGCGCGAATTCCGGCTGACCGACGTGGCGGGCAACCTCTTGAAGGACATCATGGCGTGATGAGCGAAGACACCTCGGCGTGGATCCAGTTTTTCGGCCGACTGCATCCGGCGGTGCTGCATCTGCCCATCGGCCTGATCGCGGGGCTGGCGGTCATCGAGCTGAACGCGCTGGTGCGCCGCCGGCCGGGGCCGACCGAGCTGACCCGGCTGCTCGCGTGGCTGGTCGCGGCGTCGGCGGTAATCGCGGCGGCATCGGGCTACGTGCTCAGCCTCGAGGGCGATCACGTGGGCACGACGCTCAACCTGCACATGTACTGCGGGATCGGCCTCGCGGTGGCGTGCGTGTTGATGGCGGCGGTGAACTCGCGAGCCCGGACCGCGCGGCCCTATTATGCCCTGCTGCTTGTGGTGCTTGCCGTGATGCTGCCGACCGGCCACCTGGGCGGGTCGCTGACGCACGGCGATGATTTCCTCACCCAACCGTTCGCGGAGAAGCGGCCCACCGCGTCAGCCCCGGCGGCGAGCGAGACCACCTCGCCTACCCGGACGCCGACGACGCAACCGCTGGCCGCTCCCGCTCCCGCGGGGCAACCGGAGGCACATAATCTGTTCGCGACGCAAATCGCGCCGATCCTGATCGATCGTTGCGGGACCTGTCACGGTCAGTCGCGACAGAAAGCGGGCCTGGCCATGCATACGGCCGAGGCCCTCGCCCGCGGTAGCCGGCACGGACCGGTGTTCGTCGCCGGCAAGCCGGGCGAGAGCGAGATCGTGCGGCGGCTGCGCCTGCCCGTCGACGACGAGGATCACATGCCGCCGGCCGAGAAACCGCAGCCCAGCGAGGAGCAGATTCGCCTGGTCGAGCAATGGATCGCGTCGGGGGCCTCGTTCACGGCGGCGGCGGCGGCCACGAACGCATCCCGCGAGGCCCAAGACCGGTCTTCTGCCGGCCATGTGGACCGGCAAGATGCCGATCCCACACAAGCAGTCGGAACCGCGACCGTCAGGGAGCGGAGTCGTTCGGACCGCCCGGCCGCCGGTCCCGGGCCGGTGAAGCCGGCGGCCGTACTCACACCTGTGCCTCCGGCCGACCCGGCCGCTCTGGCGGCTCTGCGCGAGAACCTGGTCCACTGCGAGGTCGTGGCCGAGGGGTCCCATCGGTTGTGGGTGGATTTCGCTGCGATCGCTCGAAGCACCGACGACGCCCTGGCCGCTCGGCTGATCGAACCGCTGCTCCCGCAACTCGATACGCTGGCCCTGGCCCGCTCGGCGGTGGGCGACAAGGTGGTCGGCCTGCTCGCCCGGGCCACGCACCTGCGGAGCCTGGACCTGCGCGGGACGAAGGTCACGGACGCGGGGCTGGCGGCGATCGCCGGGCTGCCCGAGCTGCACGACTTGGCGCTCGGCCGCACGCACCTGACCGACGCCGCCGCCGAACACCTGGCTGCCATGCCCGCCCTCGAACGGGTGTACATCTGGAGTGCCGGCCTGAGTCCCCAGGCCGTCGCCAAACTGCGGGAGCGCCGGCCGGGCCTGCACGTCGACGCCGGTGACGCGGGCGACGCCAAGGTCAAACAGGTCGAGGGCGAGATCAAGCTGACCGGCGACCTGCCGCCTCCAGGCCCACCGCCCGCGGCAGCTCAGGCCTCAGCCGCGGGTCAGCCCGCAGCATCCGGCCCGCCGACAACAGCCGGCCCACAACCCGCACCTGACCCCAAGCCCGCCGACCGCCCGGCCGCGCCGACGGGGGCAAGAAAGCTGCGGCCCGCCAACTCAATCTGCCCGGTGTCGGGCAAGCCCATCGACATCAAGTACGTGGTCCTGCACAAGAACCGCCTGATCGGTTTCTGCTGCGGCGACTGCGCGGCCAAGTTCTGGGCCGACCCCGACAAATACGAAACGAAACTCGCCTCCACCAAGCCGTGACGCCCATTCATGCCCGTGGATCAGCATCGTCTGGTAACCGGCGTCCTGGCTCGCGAGCATTCGCAAGCCGGGCCATTTTCTTGAGGCCCGAATCGGGGCGACATGATTTGAACCTGCGGCCCCTTGACCCCCACGGGTGCTGCGATTGGACTCCAGGCCGTACCCGTGCAGGCAGTCGACCGCCGCCTCGGCTTACCCAAGGTCCGCGTTCACCCGCCGCACAATCGCCAACAGGCTGATGAGAAAGACCGCGATCAGCAGCGTGCCCGCCAGCGGCTCGCCCAGCAGCAGCTTCCCCAGCCCGATCAACAGCGCCAGCATACTCACCGTCGCCAGCACCCACTGTCCGAGCACGCCCTCGAATCGCTCCAGGGGCCTGTACTGCTGTCCCAATCGCCGGGTCACCGGCGACCATAGCGGCCCGAACGGGCGGGCCCGGAGCACGAACTCCTCCAGCCGTTTCGGATCGGTCGGCCGGGTCATCAGCGACACCGCGACCGCGATTCCCGTCACCGTCACCACCATGAACAGCATCCTCGCGCCCAGCAGGTTCGGATCGCTGCTGAACGCCGCCTCCGTGTGGAAGAGGTGCCGCACCGGCGCATCGAAAACGCGGCCGAACAGCAGGGCCGGCGCCAGCACCCAGGTCGCGATCGTCGCCGCCAGTTCCCCCTCGGCGTTCAGCCGCCACCAGAACCAGCGCA
>JACQVT010000205.1 GCA_016209665.1 Planctomycetota bacterium
ACGGCCTTCTTCAGGGCGTCCCGAGCCTCGGGTAGACGGTTCATCTCGGCCAGGATCAACCCCATCGAGTAGGGATAGAGCGCATCGTTGGGCGCCACGCGGGCCGCCGCCGCCAACTGTTCGAGGGCCTCATCCAGCCGGTGCAGTTGGCTCAACGCTACCGCGTAGCTGTGTCTAAACGGAGCCGAGCCGCCGTCCCAGGCCACCGCCTTGGCATACCACGCCAGGGCCTGATCGGGCCGCCCGGTCTCCGTCAGGAAGTTCGCCCAACGAAACGCCCCCGTCGGCTGGTCCAGGTTGTAGGTCAGCAGGGCCGACAGTTCCTGCCCCGCCGGCGATTGCAGGTCGATCTGCCGCCGCAGCGCCCACGCCGCCTTGGCGCGAACCAGCCGGTAGGGGGCCTGCAGCGCCGGTTTGAGGTTGTCCGCCACCGCGTCGCCCAGCGGATCCAGCGCGTCGATCGCCGCCGCCTGGACCAGCGGCGAGCTGTCACCCAGCCGGTCAAGCATCGCCTGCCGCACGGTCTGCCGCAGGTCGGCGTCGGGCGATTCGACCACCAGCGGCGCCAGCATCTTCAGGTACACCGCCCGCCAGGCTCCGTTGTGCTCCGTCTTGAGCAGTTCCAGGGCCTCGGGCACGGCCGCTGCGTCGTTCCGCTTGAGCCGGGCCAGCACGCGGGCCCGCTGGCGGGTGGGGCGGTCCATCCGCGGGCCGTACCACTTTTCCGTCCACTCGATCGCCCAGTCCACCGTCTGGTCCTGATGGCAGCGGTTGCAGGCGTTCGGGATGCCGAACTCCTTGGTCAACTGCGGATCGGGGATGGTCATGCCGTGATCGTGCCGCCAGTGCCGCTGCATGTACACCGTCCGCGGGTAGTGGCAATCGGTGCATTGTGAGCCCGCCTTGTCCAGCGGGTGAAAGCCGTGCGCCGCCTGGTCGATCGGAATCCGCCCGCCCATCGACGCCTGGTGGCACTCCAGGCACAGCTCGCTCGCCGGCCTGCGGATTTTGCTCGTATGCGGCGAGTGGCAGTTGTTGCATCGCACGCCCGAGTCGTGCATGTAGCTCAGCATGAACACGTTGTATTCAAAGTCCTCGTCCAGGACCTGCCCGTCGGGGTGGAAGATGTTGGACAGGTCCGGCAGCACCGGGTCGAAATGGTCGAGGAACTGCTCGCCGGGCTGGAACTTGCCCGTCATGTCCCCATGCCGCGAATGGCACGCGCCGCACACCGCCATGTAGTTGTCCGCGCTCAGCTTGCGGATCGTGGGGTCCCCGAAGTACCCGCCCTCCGGGTGGGACTTCTGGAACTCGACGTGCTTGCGCATCGGGCCGTGGCAGGATTCGCAGCCCACCCCCTGCTCGACGTAGCGCGAAGTGTAACGGTCGGCCAGCGCGTCGTAATTCTTTTGGAACGCTGTCGTGTGGCAGGGAGCGCACATCGAGTTCCAGTTCATGCCCCGTCCCGTCCAATGACCCCATTCGCCCGCCTGGCGGTCCTCCTCGCCGTAGACGTTGAACCATTCCTTGCGGGCGGGGTCCCAGGCCAGCTCGGTCAACTGAAACCGCCCGTTCGGTCCCGGGATGATGTACTGCCACAGCGGGAACACGCCCAGGGCAGCCGACGGCGTGAACGGCTGCGGTTGACCGTTCGGCCCGGCCGTGGTGAGGATGTACTTGTCGCCGTCCTTCTCGGCGAAGGAGATCTGACTGCCGTGGTGGATCGTCCGCTTGGGCGTGAAGACCTCGTCATCGATCGCCGGCGACAGGTCCCGCTGCGCGTTGGCGTGGTTCGACGTCCGCCACTCGTCGTAGGCCTGCTTGTGGCAGTCGGCGCAACTCGCCGACCCCGCGTACGCCGATAAGTCGCCCGCGGCCGGCTTGGCCGTGCCGGACGCCGGCTGCCCCGTGCCCGACTGACAGCCGACCACCCCGACCAGCAGTACCACGAACCAAAGCCAGCCAAACCACTTCAAACGCATTCTCACACACCCGCGTCGCCTGCCCATTCCGGTGGATTGCGCGCCGGTCGGAGCGGTCGCCACGTCAACTCTGCGAATTGTACTGGGTTCTCCGCGAAATCGCGAAGCGACAGGGGTACAGTCTCCTGGCGGTGATCGCCGCGGGCTGCTTACCCGGTTTCGGGCAAGATTCACCAACCGTATCGGTCCCAGACAACCAAACGGTACCCAAGGTCCCGGCGGGGCCGGTCTTATCAGCCCTCGCTCTGGCACGCCGGTTGCTCTATGTCCCGGCGGCAGAACAAGGTCGCCGTTGAAGGAGTGACGAACGATGATGCATGAACTCAAAGGTCTGGTGGTGCTGGTGGGCTACGCTTCGGTTTTCTGCTATGTCCTGGGCTCTGTGGTCGTCCGCGCCCTGCACTGATGTGAGAAAAAGGGGTCGGGAGTCTTTATTCCGTTTTCGCCCTTTCCGGGTGCAGGGTAGAGCCGACCCTGGCGGATGTGTCGGTTGTGTGGCGACGAAATCTTCGCCCGATCCAGGTCAAACGGCACGTGGTCGGACACCGGGCCGATCACAGCGCGGTTCCGCTAGCCTCCCGGCGCCTCCCCAGATATATTGAGGCCTCAACGGATCGGTCGTCGCCCTGCGGAGGCGGCGGCCGATGGGATCCCGTCCCGCTGGGTACGGTCTCTTGCCGCGGGTGTCGCGGTGGGGCCGCCCCGTCGCGTTCCGCCGGAGCAGCATCATGCCGACGATCAGCGCGTTCGCCGACGAGGTCAGCCAGGATCCCCAGGCCCAGATGGACACCCTGGCCGCCAACGGGATCAACCACATCGAGCTGCGGGGGGCCCTCGGCCTGAATGTGATGAAGTTTTCCAGGGAGCAGGTCACCGATCTTCGCCGGCAGTTCACCGACCGCGGCTTCGGCGTCTCCTGCATCGCTTCGCCGATCGGCAAGGTGCGGATCGACGAGGACTACCGCCAGCACTTCGACGACTTCAAGCGGGCCGTCGACCTCGCGGAGTTCTTCGGCGCCGGGTACATCCGCATCTTCAGCTACTATCCGCCCGAGGGCCGCGACGTCGGCGACTACCGGGGCGAGGTCATCGCCCGCCTGGCCGAGAAGGTCGACTACATCGCCGACCGCCCCGTCACCCTCGTCCTCGAGAACGAGTCGAACCTCTTCGGCGCCTATCCCGAGCGCTGCGCCTACCTGCACGCCGCCGTCCCCTCCGACAAGCTCGTGATGGCCTTCGACCCGGCCAACTTCGTCAACATGAACGTGCGGAACGTCTACCAGACCTGCTGGCTTCCGCTCCGCAAGTCGGTCGGCTACTTCCACATCAAGGACTTCAAGTACGGCGAAAAGGATCACGCCGTGCCCGCTGGCCAGGGCGACGGCCACATCCCCGAAATCCTCCGCGACGCCGCCGCCGACGGCTACGACGGCTTCCTGGCCCTCGAGCCGCACCTCGGCAAGGCCATGCACTCCACCGGCCAGACTGGCCCCGAACTCTTCAAGCTCGCCGCCGACGCCCTCAAAACCATCTGCGCCACCCTCGGCTGGCGCGTGTAGCCCGGCATGATGGAGGAGAAAGGGGTCGGGAGTCTTTGTTTGACATCGATGCAGGGTGGGTGTAGGTTTGGGGGCATGCCGAGGCGACCACGACAAGCGATGGGCGGGCTGGCGTAT
>JACQVT010000256.1 GCA_016209665.1 Planctomycetota bacterium
AGCCAGCAGGCGGAGCTTACGGCCAGCGACGCGGCCAATACCGACTTCTTCGGCTGGTCCGTCTCCCTTGAAGGCAATGACGCGCTGGTGGGAGCGCCCTACCAGGACGCGGCGGCGCCCGACGGTGGCGCGGTGTATGTCTATCACTTTGACGGCGCGAGCTGGGCCCAGACGGCCAAGCTGACCGCCTCCGACGCTGCCCAGGAGGACTTCTTCGGCTGGTCGGTGTCGCTCCATGGCGATTACGCGGTGATCGGGGCGTTCATGAAGAATGGGGCGGGCACTCACTCGGGCGCCGCATACGTGTTCAGGCGCTCCGGCACGGGCTGGACCCAGCTCGCCAAGCTGACCGCGCCGGATGCCGCGGCCGGCGATTCGTTCGGACAGAGCGTTCGGCTGAGCGTGCCATATGCCGTCAGCCGATAGACAATCCCACGGACTCGGGATAGCTTGTCGCAGTGAAACCGTTACCCTCTCATCGCAAGCCTCATGGCCCCGGCCGCGCCGCAGCCGCGCGATCCGGACCCCGTTCCGCGTCCCCACCGGCCGTAGCCCCGCCGGTCGGCGACCCGCGTTCGTTTCGACGCGGCACTACGCTCGCCTTGCTGCTGGGCCTGGTTGTTGGGGTGACCTTGGCCGCGAACTGGACGGTTTTAACTGCTCGGGCCATCTCGCTGAACGACGGCGAGTACCTGACAGGGAACTATCGGGTGCAGAACCCGTCGTGGCCATCCGCCTGGGCGTTTCTGAGCGAGGTCCGCAAGCCCGCCACCGTGCGGGGCTACTACCAGCCGCTGACCATGATTTCGCTCATGGTGGACTGCGGGCTGGGCGGTGGGCCCGACTACCTGCGGCCCTTCCACCGCACCAGCCTGACCCTGCACGCGGTCAACAGCGCCCTGATCGCACTACTCGTTTACCTGCTGCTGGGGCAGCCCTGGCCCGCGGCCATCGTCGGGCTCCTGTTCGGGGTACACCCCATGGCGGTCGAGTCGCTCGCCTGGGTGGGTGAGCGAAAAACACTGCTGGCCACATTCTTCGCCCTGTGCTGCCTCGTCGCCTACGTGGGCTATGCACGCCGTGGAGGCTGGAAGCTCTATGCGGTGAGTCTGGCCACGTTCGTACTCGCGCTCCTGTCCAAGCCCACCGTCACACCGCTGCCGGCGCTGATGCTGGTGCTGGACGTCTGGCCCCTTTCGCGGCTGAGCCGCCGGGCGGTCCTCGAGAAAGTGCCGTTTCTCGCGGTGGCCGGCATCTCCGCGGCGGTTACGGTCCTCTCGCAGCAGCACGTGCACATCGTCGCCAGCCGCCAACTCACGCTTTTCGACAGCGCCTTGCTGGCCTGTCACAACGCGGTGTTCTATCCGTGGAAAATGCTCTGGCCGGTGAACCTCTGCTCCGTGTATCCATTCCCGGAGCCGTTCGGGCTCTCGCAGCCGCGGGTTCTGGCCGCCGTGATCATTTCGGTCCTGCTCACGGCCGGGCTGGTGTTTTCCTTGCGCTGGACGCGGGCCCTGCTGGCCGGCTGGGCGTTTTTCCTGATCGCGCTGACTCCCACGCTGCTGAACGCCGGCTACGGGATGGGCGTGGCCGCGGACAAGTATGCTTACTTTCCCGCGCTGGGCCTGCTGCTGGCGCTCGCGTGGGCAATGAGCCGCGGGTTTCAGCCCGCGTGGTCCTTATCGACGCGCAGAGCGCTGGTCATCGTGCCTTGCGTGCTTCTGGCCGCGGGTCTCGAAGCCCGCGCCACGCGCGATTACCTGGAGCAGTGGCAGACTACGGAACGGCTGTCCAGGCACGTCCTGGCCGCCGCGCCCGGGACCGCCTGGGCCCACGGCCAGCTCGGCTCATGTCTTCTGAAGCAGGGGCGGTCTGCGGATGCGCTCGCCGAGTATGAGGAGGCGGTGCGGCTGGAACCCGATTGGCCCACGGCCCGCGTCAACCTCGGATTGGCCCTGATGCAGCAGCGACGGTTGGCCGAAGCCGAAGCTCAGCTTAGGGCCGCCCTGGACCGCGAGCCTGGTAATTCCGCCGCGCACAATGCGATGGGCGCGGCCCTGGCCGCCCAAGGCCGGTCGGCGCAGGCGATGGAACACTTTCGCAGCGCGCTGCAGTCTCGGCCGGAGTTCCCCGAGGCCCATTTCAACCTGGCCCTCGCACTGGCCGACCAGGGCGCGGGCATTGAAGCCATCCGCCAGCTTCAGCAGGCCCTGGCGCTGCGGCCCGCGTATCCCGAGGCGCACTTTCGGCTGGGCGATCTGCTGGCCGCCGGCGGCCGCGGTGCGGAGGCCGTCGCGCATTACAGGCAGGCGCTGCAGCTTGCGCCCGACGAGCCGGTGATCCATGCCAACCTGGGCATCGAGCTGGCCAAGATGGGCCGGGTCGACCAGGCGATCGTTCACTTCCAGCGAACCGTGCAACTGGCTCCGACAGTCGCGGGGATGCGCGCGAACCTGGCGCGGGCGCTGGCCGGAGCCGGCCACCTGGACGAAGCCATCGAGGAGTACCGCAGGGCCTTGCAGATCGATCCGTCCCACGCGGCGGCCCACAGCGGACTGGAGGCAGCCCTGGCCAAGAGGGCCCCAGGCACTGCTCCGGGGTAGCGGTCGGTCGATGATCAGATTGCGGCTGCCAGTAGGTCAGGTCGTCAGACCCGACATTGGCGGTCGCAGAAGTTCGTCGGGTCTGCTGACCCGACCTACGAAGCTGCCGCTCGTTCACGGCGGCTCTGTTCGACGCAGCCCGGTGCGCGCAGGGAAGAAGCCGCCGCACCTGACGGATGCGCCGGCTTCTATCGGCATGCCAGTAAACCGCGACCGGCGGTAGTTACGCCCGGCGACGCCGACGGAGCAGGACCAGTGCCGGGAGACCGAGCAGCGTCACGGTGGCCGGCTCGGGGAGCAGGGTGATGTTGTCGTACTGCACCCAGCCCATGGGGAAGCCGTCCAGCTTCGTGCCGACGACGATCCAGCTTAGAGTGCATCCTAAAACCCGTGTGGGACCGGCTTCCAGCCGGTCGGTTTTCAGGGTTTTAGGATGCACAGTTAGTCTGTCTTGAAGGCTTTTCCGTGCCCCGGAGCTGAGAGCGTGCGTGAGAAGCGCTTTGCGACCTGGTCCGCCGTGGCGATCCCGCGCCCGTGAGGAAGCAGACGGCGGCGAGTAACGCCGGCGGCAGGAGAATTCCGCTCCCTCACGGTTGCGGTTCTGACTGACCCGGCGTTTCTCGCCCACCCTCCGAAACACCGCCCTAGCTCGTGTAGCAATGAGGCTCGTCGGCTCCGTTTTTCGCGCTGGGCGCATAGCACGGCCGGTGGTCGTCGTAGGGAGGGTGAGAGTGAGCGTCCTTCCGGGCCGTTCTGAAGGCGATGGCGGCCGCGCTTGAGCGGACGCGGTGACGCTATGCGATGGCGATCAGGGGGAACACAGCGCGGCCGTTGGCCACAACCAAATGACGCGGCGACGGGGGGACGCGTAATGCCGTTTGACCACCCTCCGTGGATCACACCAAACGAGACTGGTTCGTGGGCTCAAGACGCTGGTTACTCCTCGGCCATGTAGGGGTACCGGAAGTCCGTGGGCGGCAGGAACGTCTCCTTGATCGTTCTCGGCGAAACCCATCGCTCGAGGTTGAGCCAGCTTCCGGCCTTGTCGTTGGTGCCCGAGGCCCGGGCCCCGCCGAAGGGCTGCTGGCCGACGACGGCGCCGGTCGGCTTGTCATTGACGTAGAAGTTGCCCGCCGCGTGGCGGAGCCGGTTCATGGCCTTGACGATCGCCTGGCGGTCGGTGCTGAAGATCGAACCGGTCAAGGCGTAGGGCGACGTCTGGTCGCACAGGTCGAGGGCCTCATCGAACTTCGACTCGGGATACACGTGGAGGGTGAGCACCGGCCCGAAAATCTCTTCCTGCATCAGCTTGGACTTGGGATCCTGGGACTGAACGATGGTCGGCTCGATGAAGTATCCCTGCGAGCTGTCGCATCGGCCGCCAGTGACGATCTCGAAGCCCGACGTGGCCTTGGCGTGGGCGATGTAGTCGGAAATGGTCCCGAACGCCTTGGCGTCGATGACCGCGCCCATGAAGTTGCGGAAATCGGTCACCGGTCCCATGCGGATCTCGCCGACTTCGCACGCCAGGCGGTCCTTGACTCGCGACCAGATTGAATCGGGGATGTAGGCCCGGGACGCGGCGGAGCACTTCTGGCCCTGGTACTCGAAGGCCCCGCGGACCAGGGCGGCCACCAAGGCGTCGACGTCGGCGCTGGCGTGGGCCACGATGAAGTCCTTGCCGCCCGTCTCGCCCACGATGCGCGGGTACGAGTAGTACTTGCGGATGTCCGAACCGACAGCCAGCCAGATCGTCGAGAACACATACGTGCTGCCGGTGAAGTGAATCCCCCCCAGATCGAGGTGGTTCAGGGCCGGCGGGGCCACGACGGGGCCGGGGCCCGGCACCATGTTGATCACACCCGGCGG
>JACQVT010000211.1 GCA_016209665.1 Planctomycetota bacterium
GTACAGCCTGCCGCGATGCAGCGCGGCCGAGGTGCCGCTGCCCGTGACCTCGGGCAAAACGCCGACCGTGAACCTTCCCCCGGCAATATCGTAGATCGCATAGTGCCCCGACGCGGGCCCATAGCCTTCGTGATTCGACGGCGAGCAGCCGGCCACGATGAACAATCCGCCCCGCTCGCCCACCCCGCGGCACCACTCCGGCGGCAGCGCAACCAAGGCCGCCCCGTGGCCGACCTCGAACGGTAGCGGGCCCAAGTCCCTGACCTTCGTGCGGGCCTCCGTCCATTCAGAGTCCTTCCATCGATTACCACCGGCGAATGCACTGGCCTTGTAGTCCTCGAGGCGGAAACACAGCAATCGGTCTCCGATCTGGTCGGGATCGGCCGGTTGCGGCGTCTGCCAGTCGTTCTTGATCGCATAGATCAGGCCGTTGGCGTAGGCCAGTTGGGCAGCCCGGCTGAACCACCAGGCGTCCTTGCCCTTGACCGGCGCCAGCACGGTGTGTTCGTCGAGCGGTCCCGGATTCGACAGGTTGACCCGGCCAATGGGGCCGCCGTAATTGCCACCGACCGCGTGCGCGATGCCGAACAGGTAGTCCCCCGCTATCGCCGCACCATGCCCGAACGCGGTGACCGTGGGCAGCCAGGACCAGCGATTGGCTTGGATGTCATAGGCGATCACCCTCGATTGGTCGTTGTTGAACGCGTCTTTCTCGGCGGTGCGACGACGGAGGATCAGGCGACCCCTGCCGCCGGGCCCGGGCTCGTACGCGAGCATGCCGTTGATCCAGTCCGGTCCGGCTCCGCCCAGCGTGGAGGGACCCGCCAGTTCGTTCCACTGGCGCCCGTCCTGGGATGCGAGCAGGGCGTCGCCGTCCCAGGTCGCACAGTAGAGTCGTCGACCGTCCGACACCATGGCGGATGCGGTTTGCGTTTCGAGGGGGGTCTCCACCGTCTCGAACTTCAGATCGTGATCCACGTGCGGCGGCTTGGCCCCCTCAACCGTTTCGCTTCGCAGCCAGTCATCCCCGCCTTGCAGCGGGATCCGAACGTACAACCAGCCGTGCCGGGCTTCGCTGTAGGGCAAGTCGTTGAGCAGATTCCGGGGCATGCCCGCGAAGGCCGGCGTGTAGGTGAAGGCCGCCAAGCCGCGATGCAGCCGCACGATCGGGTTGGGCCCCTGGAACCCGCCGTTGTTGGGGTTGCGGAACTTGAGCCAGAACGCCAGATGCTGCGAGCCCGCCAGGTTCCAGCCGCCCTGACGGTTCTTGGGAAACGTGACGGTGGCCTCCGAGCCGGGGTAGGGAACGGGCCGCAGCCGCAGCGACGTCCTGCCCACCAGGGCCTCCGGATCGTCGCTGAGATGGACGCGGCCTCTGCCTTCGGCATTATCGCCCAGAGCCCAGGCCCACTGCGAGGCCGATGACTCGCTCAGGACCTCGTCCGCGGGGCCCGTTGATGCCGGTTCGTCGGACATCGCACGAGGATTCTCTGTCACATATACGTCCCGGAACGCCAGCCCGGCCAGGTAGCCGTTGGTCGCGGTCACCCCGACACGACAGAACCCTGGTTGGCTGAACCGGTGCTCGACCCTGGCGGTCCGGTACTCGGTTCCCCCGATATCCCAGCGGAAGGTCAACGGCCGCCCCTTTGAATCCCGGCTTGCCGAGGCATCGAACACGACCGTTTGACCGACCCGGGCCCGATCCGGGCCGGCCAGGGTCACCTCGGGGGCCGACTGCTTCGCGGGATCGGCGTCGCGCCGGTTCAGGTGCGTGACCTCTTCGATCAGTTCGTCCTTCTCGTTGTTCCTGAAGGAGTTTCCGGCGAGATCGAGCCAATCGGCGAAGCGTGCGAACAGGCCCCAGCGATTGTTCTCGAGCCGGCTGTTCTGGACGATCAGATGATACATCTTCCACTTGGCGCCGCGAGTGCCCAGATCGCCGCGGAAGACGATACCCGCGCCGTTGTTGTCGTGGCAGTAGTTGCCATCGATCACCGTGTGCGTGCCGGAGCCACCGACGATGACGATGCCGCCGTGCACAAAATCGGGCTCCGGCGCGTTGTGGAAACCGTCCGGCCGCCCGTTCCAGCCGGCCTCGTTGCCGATCAGGACCGTGTGGTCCGATCCCCCGAGCCAAAAGCCGAAGCTGCAGTGGTTGGCCTTGTTGCGGATGTAGGTGTTGCCCGGGCCCCAGGACTCGAAGCAGTTGTTGTTGGCGTAGGA
>JACQVT010000212.1 GCA_016209665.1 Planctomycetota bacterium
ATGCGGCTTCCCAGCCACGTCTCGAGCGCGCGGCGAAGGGGTGCGGGGACGTCTTCCCATGCCAGGCGCCCGCCGCCGATCCCGGCGCGCAACTCCCAGGACATGCCACCGGAGACGCTGCCCACGGTTTCCCCGCACTCACTCCTTCACGAGGCGCAACTGCCGCCTGCTGCTCTGACAGCTCCGTTCTGCGGCACGATCAGCCTCCGGCCATGACGGCGATGATGGCGACCTGGTCGCCACTTCGCAGGTTCACGGATGCCCCATTCCACCGCAGCACCTCGTCGTTGACGACGACGGCAAAGCCGTCTGCGACCTCATCCGCCTCCGTGAGAACGCGCTGCGCCAGGAGGGGAAACCGCTCACGCATCTCCCGAGCTAGCTCCTGCCAGGATCCGCAGCCCAGATGGATGGCTCTGCGCGAGCGGCTGCCCTGCAGCTCGTCCTCGGGCAACAGGTCGAACAGGTACGACGGGAGCATCAGGCTGACCATGCGGGTGCCTCCTTCGTGTCATGGTCACCGTCGCTGGCCAGGCGGAAGCCAACGTCTGCGGCGCGGAATCCGGGCGGCTCGTGGAACCGGTATTGCGTTCGACACATCTCGGCCAGCGCGTGGAAGCTCCCCCGCGGCACACCCGGTGGGCCTCCCGATCGGTCGATCGCTCGGCCCGCAGCGGATCGACCGTCGTCGCGTCGGCACTCGGCCGCGGGCGCCCCCGGCACGGCGATGGGAAGCTCGCGGACTCCCGCCTCGGTGCAGTCGAACACCCGAAGCTGCGGCTGCTCGACGGCTCGCATGGAGACGATCAGGTGCCACAGGTGCCGGTAGCGCTGCCGGTGCAGATCGAAATCGATCCGGGAGAAATTGGCCGGGTGCCGCAGGTGGCTGTGGAAGACGCCGATCTCCACCAGCCCACGCGACCAGATCTCCTTCTGCACCCGCCAGGACTCGTCAGACGTGGCGACGAACCCAGCGTCCTCATGGTCCACGAGGTAGCGGCCGTAGGCCTCGAAGGTGCCCTTCCAGGCGCCACTGTTGCGGACGTTCGCCTCGAAGAGCACGAAGTCGGTGGGAGTCCGATCGTCGACATCGGAGACCAGATATCCAAACGACTTCCACGGCAGGCGATGGGCGACGGACGCCAGCAGGCGCTCGCGAAGTGACGCCGACAGTCGGATCGGACGATCGTCACGCATCAGCCGTGGCTCACGAGCCGACAGCCCTGCCGGGGCCCACGGCCTGCTGGTGAGGTGGCGCATCGGGGCGGGCGAGTCGTGAGGGCACGAAGCGAGCCGCGAACGGCGTGGGTCCGGCCGCGGCCACCACACCGCGGCGCGGGTCCCGGGCCAGACGCTCGAGCACCTTGAAGACGGTCTCTACCTCCTCCGGCCGGCCGATGTGCCAGGCGATCTCCCCGGCTGTCTGCGGCGACTCGAGCCGCTCGAGGTGACCGAGGACGACCCTTTGCAGCTGGACCACTGACGCGGCCGCCCGCTTGTCGACCCCCGGCTGGTGGTAGGCATTCACGTCGACGAGCTCGGCATAGAGTCCGACGGCCCGCTCGAACAGCGCGATCAGGGCGCCGAGCGTGGCTGGCGAGAGGTCCGGCAGCGTAATCGTGATCGAGTCCCTGCCCCTCTCGTAGAGAGCACGCCGGGTGCCCTCCAGATAGCCGAAGAGGAAGTCCCCCAGCGTCAGGCCCGGCTCCACTTCCATCGACGGGCCAGTTCGGTCGTCTTGAACGTGGATAAAGATGGCGAAGAAGTTGTTGGGACCGTCGCGCAGCTGCTGGACGTACGCGTGCTGATCGGTCGAGCCCTTGTTCCCGTACACGGTGAGTCCTTGATGGACCACTCTCCCCGATCGGTCGAGCTCTTTGCCGATCGACTCCATCACCAGCTGCTGGACGTACCGGCCCAGCGTCGCCAGCCGGTCCCTGTAGGGGAGAACGACCATGTCCCGATCGCCGCGCCCATTCCCCAGCCAGTACCACGCCAGCGCGAGCAGCGCCGCCTGGTTCCGGCGCAGCTCCCGATGCCGTGTCAGGCAATCCATGGCTGCAGCCCCCCTGAGGAACGACGCGACGTCCACGCCCTGCATCGCCGCCGGGAACAGCCCGACGGCCGACGTGACCGAAGTCCGACCGCCCACCCAGTCCCACAGGGGGAAGCGAGCCAGCCAGCCCTGCTCGATCGCGCGCCTGTCGAGGGCGGTCCCGCCGACGGTCGTGGCCACCGCGTGGCGAGCGAGATCCAGCCCGCGCCGCCGGTAGGCGGCCTCCAGCTCGAGCAGGACGTGCCACGGCGTTGGCGTCCAGCCAGACTTCGAAACGACCGAGACGAGGGTTTGGCCCAGGGCACCGTCGAGGCGCTCGACGAGCTGATCGATCCCGTCAGGGTCGGCGTTGTCGAGGAAGTGCACCGCGATGCGGTCCCGCCCGGTTCGCAGCACGTCACAGATCAGCTGAGCGCCGAGGGAGGAGCCACCGATTCCCACGTGGATGAGGTGCGCGAAAGGACCCCGCGCCCCCTGCACGGCCCCAGCGTGCGCTGCCGTGGCAAACGCCTGGACGGAGGCGACGGCGCTGCTGATGGAGCGGCGAATCTGCTCCGTGGGCGCTCGCTCCGCCGACCGGAGCCAGTAGTGTCCGACCATCCGGCGCTCGTCAGGATTGGCGATCGCACCCGATTCCAGCGCCTCCATGGCGTCCATCGCGTTCGCCATTGCCGCGCGCATGCGGTCCAGGTAGTCGGCGTCGAAGCGGACGCGGCTGATGTCGAGAGACAACCCCAGGTCAGGAGCGTCGCAGCGGTACGCCTGGTAGCGGTCCCAAAGGCCGTTCCCGCTCACGCTCACCCCCAACTCGCCATTCGACCCTGGCCTCCATCGACGTGCGCCGGCGGGGCTCACCCAGCTTCGGGAAGCTCGGGCGTTGGCTGCCCTGCCCGGGCTACCAGGTCTGCTATGGCCAGCAGGCTCGGCGCGTCGAAGATGTCCGCCAGCGGGACACTTGCATGGTACTCGGCCTCGATCAGCGACACGAGGTGGACGGCCGCCAGAGATGTGCCGCCGAGTGCCAGGAAACTCTAGGTGGGGTCGACGTCGGCGCGGCCCAGGACCTGGCCCACGATGCCGGCCACCCTCCGTACGATCGCTGTGTCGGCGTCCAGGCGCCTCCCGTAGCTAGCGAACACGAAGAAGCCGCCGTCGCCCTAGGCCACCGGCACCGAGACAGCTCGCGTCGCCGCGGGCGGGGCCCGTCGGAGCAGTATCTGCACCTCCGACCGCTCCAGGGTCAGTGGCAGGACCGTCCGGCCGCCGACAACGGCGATGGCCGAGCCAGGGGCGGCTTCGCTGCGAGGGCGCATGGCCGCGATCGACGTGGACGAGGAGCCCGTCAGGTCCCTGTTGGTGAACAGCCGGTCGTACCGCGTACCTGCCTGGTCCAGCCCGCCGTCGACCGCGACCACTCCGGTCCAGGTCGTCGAATCGCTGCAGTTGGCCGCCACCAGCACGTCCTCGTCGTCCAAGACGCGCGAAAACGCCAGCATCCCGCCGGGCTGGCAGGAGAATCCGAAGGCGATCCGATCGGTCGAGATGGGCCTGAAGACCTGGTGCCCACGGCGCAGGGCAGCGTGCTCGCGGCGAAGTCTGGACACTTGGCAGCATGCGCGGGCGCCAGCGTGACTCGCCGCGAAGCTCTCGGGCTTCCCCCACAGCGCTTCGCGCACCGCTTCCACTCTGTCCCCCGCTCCGTGCAGACCCTGCTCGGTACCGTAGTACAGGCAGGGAATGCCGCGCCAGCAGAACAGGCATGCTACCGCCATGGTTAGCTGGTCGATGGAGCTATCCTGATCCACGGAGTCTGGCCGCCAGTATCGATGCGTCTGGTCGTGGTTGTCGAGGAATGTCGCAAAGAACCAGCGCGGATCACGGTCCGACCCGCTGACGCCATCGTAGAGCTTGTCACGCTTCTCGTGAAACCGTACCAGTTCGACTGGAGCTTCTCGACCGAGCAAGACCTCAGGCAGCAGGTAGAAGAGTGGGTAGTCGAAGGCGCCATCGATAGCTTCAGAACGCAGCATGTCATTCGTCTTCGCTCGTTGGAGCGGCGGATCGAGATAGGCAGCAATGGTCTCCTCCGTATCCCAGATCTCGCCGACCATGAAGAAGTTCGTTTTTCCGATGCTCGCCGCGAACTCGCGGATGGAACGTACGAATCCCCGGACAAACTCGTCCTCGAGGTACTTGAACGTATCGATGCGAAAGCCGTCGAAGTCATACTTCGCTACGAGATAGGTATAAACGTCGATAAGGAAGTCACGGACGGGGAACCGGCCGTCCTCGCGGTAGTCCGTCGCCCACGCTTTCTGCTGGACGAAATCGCCCGCGGGTCGGCTGGCGATGTCGGGCAGCGAGAAATGGTTCCCCCGGCGGGCGAAGAACACATTCCGGCGCAGTCCGGCCGGCCAGACCGCGGCGTCGCGATGGGCGTCCAGCGGCGGCTCGGGCCAGTCCCGTCGGGCGCGACCGCTCTCGTCCCGCCAGTGGACGGGGTAAGGAGGCTCGCGCCAGGGCGCGACCGGGCCGAAGCCGGCGTAGGCGAAGACGTCGCCCGCGTGGTGCAGCACGACGTCGAGGAGGACGTAGATTCCCCGGGCGTGCGCGGCGGCGACGAGATCCACCAGCTCGCGCTCGGCCAGAGACGGGTCCCGTCGCGCTTCGGCAAGGGCGGAGGAGAATCGGGGCTCGATCGTCAGGAAGTCCCGGGGGCCGTAGCCGTGGTAGGCCGTCGCATCGTGCTGGCAGTTCTTGAGCACGGGAGAGAGGAGAATGGCGCCCACCCCCAGGTCTGCGAGGTAGTCGAGGGCTGCCCGGACGCCTTCGAGCGTTCCGCCCTGGAAGACGTCGCATTCGCGGTCCCAGTCCGGGCACCTGGGCGGCTGGCGCGGGTTGTTGAAGCGGTCGATCAGCAGGGCGTAGATCCACAGGTCGCGCCAGTCCGGCGGCGACGGAAACGGCCGCGCCACCTCCTCGACCCGTCCGCCAAGGTCGACGCGAATGCGCTGCGGCACGCGCGCCTGCTGGAGCGTCGCTTCCAGGTCAGCAATCACCTGAATCGTTCTAGGGCAGGCAGGGTCGGCTCGAGCATGCGGGCCGACCCTCGTGCGCTGTGGCCCCTGAACGGGCCACCTGCTTGCCGAGGGGCGGGTGTCTCGCTCCGGTGGGCTCGGGTGGCGGAGAGGCGTCCGCCGATGGCCGGGCAGGCCGTCTTCGGAAGCGTCATGACCGCATCGTCGTCGGTTCCCGGCCTACCATGACCTCGTGCGAGATTGGGGGACGAGCGTGCTTGCCCTGGTCATGGCCGGGGGCCAGGGGACGGGCCTTGGCGAGCTCTCGAAGCGGCGGGCCAAACCGGCCGTTCCGATCGCCGGCCAGTACCGGCTCGTTGACTTTGCGCTGTCCAACCTCACGAACTCCGGTCTCCACCGGGTGAGAATCCTGGCCCAGTACCGACCGCATTCGCTTGTCAGGCATATCGGCGACGGCGAGCCGTGGGATCTTCACCGCCTGCCACCCAATGGCGCGCAGATCTGGCAGCCCTATCAGGGTCCGGGGGAGCTCAGCGGGTACAGGGGCACCGCTGACGCGCTCCACCAGAACAGCCAGCTGATCTCGGCCGAGGGTATGGACCTCCTGCTGATCATCTGTGGCGACCACGTCTATCGGCAGGACTACCGCGACATGCTCCGCTTCCACTGCGAGCAGCGAGCCGACCTGACCATCGCCGTGACACAGGTTCGTCCGACGGATGTGCATCGGTTCGGCATCGCCACCGTGGAGGAGGACGCGCGGATCACGGCCTTCGTCGAGAAGCCCGAGGAGGCCGACGGCAACCTGGCCTCGATGGGCATCTACATTGCCAACACGGACTTCTTGCTGCGGCGTCTCGACGAGGACGCCCGCGATCCGTCGTCGGCGCACGAGATCGGGCGGAGCGTGATTCCCGGGGTGGTGGACAGCCACAGCGTCTTCGCCTACCGCTTCGGTGGACCCTGGATCGACGTCGGCACCGTGCCCACGTACTGGGAAACGAACCTCGCGCTGCTCACGCCGCGTCCGCCGGTGAATCTCTACGACCGAACCTGGCCGATCCGCACGCGCGCCGACCAGCAGCCGCCGGCGCGGTATGGGAGGTCGGCCCAGATTCGCGAGAGCATGGTCTCCCCGGGGTGCCTCATCGAAGGCAGGGTCATCCGGAGCGTTCTCTCGCCCGGGGTGCGGGTCGAGCCCGGCGCCACGGTGCGCGATTCGGTGCTGCTCCACGACGTCCACATCGAGTCGGGCGCCATCGTCGACGGATCCGTGCTGGACGAACGAGTCGAAGTCGGAGCCCGCGCCCGTCTCGGCATGGCACCCGACGACCTCCAAGACGATCGAAGCGCTCAGCATCCTCTCCGCGGCGCGACGCTCGTGGGCATGGACGCCCGGATCCCTCCCGACGCAGTAGTGGGGCGGAACTGCGTGGTTGAGGTGGACGTCACGGAGCGGGACTTCGAGCGGTTGGACGTCCCCATCGGCGCGACGGTGCGCCGGCGGTGACGCCCGCCCGCTCGTCGATGCCCCGCAAGGGCGCTCGACAGCCCGCCTACTCCATCACCAACGGTGGGCGAAGTGCGGCGCCGTTGACGACCGGAAACGCCACCGCTTCGCCAATGTCGCGCTTCCCGAGCGCGTACTGAACCAGCCGCTCGAATCCCATCCCGAACGAGAAGCTTGGCGACGGGAGCGTGGAGAGCAACTCCTCGACGACCTCCAGGTCCCGTCTGTCGTGCCACGGCAGGCCAGCGCGCCTCTGGGCCGCTCCATCGGTGCTCTCCCAGAAGGCATCGGTGTTGGACTCGTACTCCTTGCCTGCTCCCAGCTCGCCCGCTTCGGGCACGACCATCTCGAAGAAGGCCGGGCCATCGCGGGACGTGCGCGCGCCGAGGGCGCCATAGGGCTCCAGGTGCAGCGGGACCCCCATGATGATGACCGGTCGGTTGCGATTGGCCGCGGCAAGGTCACGGTATTGATCGTGCGAGAGCGGCTCCCCCACTCGACCGCCAACCTGCTTCATGGCGTCCGCGTAGGACATGCGAATGGGGTCGCCAAAGGCTTTAGCCTGTTCGCTGACGGCAAGTCGCTCCTTCTCCATGGCCTGTAGGGCGTTGCCGACCAGTGTGACGCCCAGCTTGATAGCGTCCTCGATACCGCCTCGCCCGACGACCTGGACGTAGCGGAATTCCGTGAGCCAGGTCGGGATGAGCTCCCCGCGGAACATGGGCGCAACGGTGTAGACGTTGCCCACGCGGGGAAGCAGCGCCTGCAGGTAGCCTCCTGGCACGGAGCTCAACTGGGCATGGGTCTCGGGTCGTTTGACGACCCCCGTTCTCGTGGCGACTCGCTCGTCGCCCAACGTCACCCGCAGAGGTTCGACGAACGACGATGGGCGTGAGGCGCGCAAGACCGGAATGATGACCTCGAGATACTTCTGGGACTCCAGTGTGCGCCGCAGGGAACTCAGGACACACGCTGTAGTCCGAACGACGTCCTCCGAAGCGTCGCCCATACCGGTGTCCCGCAGGTGCCCAACCCGGACAGGCTGCCGTCGTTGTGCCGTAGGCATGGAAGCCCCCCTTCCGTCGACCATCCTAGTCCTTCCACGGGACGACGCCTAGCCCTCCACGGCAGGAATCCGCCTGACGCGGTTCGGGGTGTTGGAGCGCCGTGCACGCCCTTGAGAGCCGTCGGGCTCGGCCGATACGCTCAGGCTGGCCGGTCGGGATGGCAGGGGGGCAGGCGTGACGGTCGCACTCGTGGTACCAAGTTGCCGGGAGGAGCAGGTAGTCCAGTTCCTGCTCGCCTGGCGTGGGCAGGCCATGGAGGCCGGGGTCCGGGTGTACATCGTGGAAGACGGGCCTGCCCGCACGTTCGATCTGCCGCGCGACGGTGGGGCCGTCGAGCACCTGTGCTGGGCCGACGCACCGGGGGGGATGCTCGCGTGCATCAACGTCCACACGCCGGGGTGTCGGCAGATCGGGATCTTCCGTGCCCACGCCGACGGGGCCGAGGCAATCGTCACCCTCGACGACGACGTGCGGCCCGCCGAGGGGCACAACGCGTTCGAGGCGTTCCGCGAGGTCTTGACCAGGGGCGTACCGGTCTGGGTCGACCCGCTCCTCAACTACCGCTCGCGGGGCTACCCGGAACGCAACCACGGACTCGTCCCCATCGCCTTCCATGTCGGATCGTTCTTGACGATTCCAGACGTGGATGGCGAAACGCAGCTTCGCCATGCCGCCGAATTCGGCGAGCGGCCACCCCAGTACGTGCCACGGCCGACCATCGTCCCGGCGCGGCAGCTCATCCCCGTGAACGGCGGCGTTTGCGGGTGGACGCGCGAGGTGACGCCGTACGTGCACTACACGGTCTGGGACGAGGAGCTGGGCTATCGCCGGTTCGACGACATCTGGATGGGGATCATCCTCAAGCGGCTGCTCGACCACTGCGGCCTGGCGATGAGCTACGGACCGCCGTGTGTCCACCATGTCCGCGCTTCGAACGCCGAGCGGAACGCCCGGCTCGAGGCGAATGCGAAGCAATTCAACGAGACGTTCTGGTCTTGGCTCGACCGGGCGCTCGTGGATGCCCTGAACCCTGCGGAGCGATCGCTGGCGTCGACGTGGCGGGCCATCGCCGGAGCGCTGCTGCAGATGGACAACCGCTGGGCTCGCCGCGAAGGCGAATGCATGCTGCGGTGGCGCGAGTTCTTCGCCTGACGGCTACGCGGCGGGGACTCGCAGCACGGCCCGCAGCCCCAGGGCCGACCAGGATGCGGCTCCGTTGGCGATCACCAGCACGCGCGAGCCGTCCGGCATGACCCCATCGGTCTGGGCCCGGCAGATGTTGATGAACGGGTCGGCGGAGAAACAGTGGCCCGTGTCTTCGGCGGCCCCGGGCAGGACTCGGTCGGCCGAGACGCCGGCCGCCATCGTGACGAGTTGGCGGGCTGTCGCGCCGTAGTTGTTCACGACCACCCGATCGAAGTCGGCGCGTGAGACGCTCATGTCCTCGCACAGCCGATCGACGGCGGCTCTGACGCCCCGCAGGGTCAGCCGCGCGCGCTCGAACGCGGGGCCGTCGGAGGGGACCAGCGGGAGGGTGGCAGTGGCCACCCCACACAGCTCGAACGAGGGCCGCCGAAGGCGATTCTCCAGCACGCAGGCAGCCGCGCCATCGCCCAGGACCGACAGGCTCTCGCGGCGCAGACGGCGCCTCGGGCCCGCGCGGTCGGCGGTGACGAACAACACGCGCGACCAGCCCTCGGCGATCATCAGGGCTCTGGCCACGCGAAGGGCCGGGCCCAGATTGCCGCAGCCGTGCCCGCCGATGGCGACGGCAGCCGCCTGCTGGAGATCGAGGGCGGTGAGCAGCCGGGACAGGGCCTCGCTCTGGCCTGGCGTGCCCGCGTCGTCAGAAGTGTAGATCACCCCGTCCGGCGGGGGTTCGTCGAGGACGCCGAGCGAGCCGGTGGCCGCTTCGGCGGCAAGCTGCCACGTCTTGAGCGGGGCCACGCGCACCCGACGGAGACCTTCCTCGCCAAGCCGGGCTAGCTCCGCGGAGACCTCGGGGTCGTCGAGCGCCTCGAGGGCCACCGCGTCGCCGAGCGCGAGATGGATGCTGGAGATGTAGATCGCGTTCATGCCGCGGACTTCGTGCTCGGGTGCGGCTCGGGTGGAATCATGGTCCTCCGGCCCGACTCGTAGGCTTGGATGGCCGCGAACGCGAGCGCCAGCGCCCTTCTGCCCGCCGAGGCGTGCACTGGAGGCTCTTCATCCCGACGAAAGGCCGCGAGGACGGCGTCCAGGTGGCTGTCGAGGATTCGGCGGAAGGCCCTGTCCACGTCGTTGAAGTAGCCCGCTTCCCACACCTCCCGGTGCTCGCTTCCCTTCCGCTGGTACGTGAAGCGCCGGACCGTGTCCTCCACGAGCACGTGTCCATCCGTGCCGTTGACCTCGAGAAGATGGACGTTGGAGTACTGGTACGAGCTGTCGTACGAGCCAACGAGGCTCCCCACAGCTCCGCTGGCGAACTTGAGCGACAGGACGATCGTCGTGAGCCCTCGGCCGGTCATCTCCGTCATCTCGGCCGCAACCGACTCGATGGGCCCGCACAGGTATTCCAGCATGTCCAGCCCGTGACACTGCGTCTCGATGAGGTTGGCATGGGGGTGTTCGGTCGCGGAATGCTCCCCACCGAATCGCCACGTCGCAAACACCAGATCGCCCAGCCTTCCGGACCGGATGGCTTCACGAGCAAGCATCACGGGACGGGCGTAGCGATGGTTGAAGTCGATGGCGAAGAAGAGGGCTCTCCGGGCTGCCTCATCGAGCAGCACATCGGCGTCGTCGAGGCTGAACGCGAGGGGCTTCTCCACCAGCAGGGGCACGCCAGCGCGAATCAGCTCGAGGGTGGGCGAGAACTGCGCCATGTTGGACACGGCGACACTCGCGAAGTCGGGTTTCTCGGCACGCAGCATGTCGTGCAGGTCGACGTACGGGCGCGCGCGAAACTCGCGGGCTCGTCGCTCGGCCGCTCGAGGGTCGATGTCCACTAGGGCGCAGAGCTCGACGTCCTGCCGCTCGGAGAAGGCACGGGCGTGCTCCCCTCCCCACCGGCCGGCGCCGATCACCGCCACGCGCAGTGTGCTCTTCGCCACAGGGGTGTCCTCAGACGTGGCGGGGCGCGCCACCTCGCATGCTCACGGCCGCACCGACAAGGTGCTCCTCAGGTCGGCGAGCGCCTCGGCCTCAAGCCGGAGCCGTGCCCGAGCGAACGATGCGAGGTCGCCGTACCGCCCGACCAGGCAGGCGAGAGTCGACCTCAGGGTCTCCGGCGACACGCCCATGAGCTCGTCGATCATCGTCCGCGTGATTCCGGCGCGCGGCTGGTGAGCCAGCAGGTCGGATGCCCAGGTCTCATCCCGGAGTGCCTCGTTGGAGAGGCGGTAGTCCGCGACGATGTCGGCGTGTCCAACGCCGACCAGCCCGAGCACGATGGCTACGACCAGACCGGTCCGGTCCGCGCCAAGTCGGCAGTAGACGACGGCGGGAAGGTGCTCGCGCCGCCGCAGGGTGTCGCAGATCTCGGCGAACACCTCGGCGTGCGCTTCCAGCAGGGCCTCGTAGGCGCGTGCGGTCCTTCGGATGCGGATCTGCCGGGCAACCTCCAGCGTCCGCTCGACGTGCGCGACGAAGGCGGACGTGGTGTCCGGCTGCTCGGGGAGCAGCTCGTGGAGCCAGGACGTTGCGAGACCGGATGGTTCCGCGGCGGGGAACGGCAGCTCGAGCAGGTTCCAGCCCAGCTCGGCCGCACGCTCCGCATCTCTGCGCCCGCTGCCCTCTTCGCGCGTCTTCAGGCTGATGGCCGTCCTGATGCCTAGGCGCCGAAGGGCTGCAAGCCCCTCGGCAGTGGCCCCTGACAGGTCGTCCGCCCGGTACAGGCGCCCCCACCGCGTCCAACCGCCCGAAGTCGTCGCGTAGCCGCCGACGTCGCGGACATTTCGGAGACCGGCCACCCGCAAGAAGCGACCAGTCGGCGGAGGCCCGCCAAGGGGGCGCGCCAGATGGCCTATCGACCCGGCAGGCGCTGAGGCGCGAGCCCGCTTACCGCTCACGTCTGCCACGCGGCCACGTTTGCGCCTGAGGCGGACAACCACTCCTTCAGCCGCCGCCAGACGGGCGCGTGGGCGAACTCCCGCTCTGTCCGTTCGACGAGTGCCCTGAGGACGGCCGAGCGTCCCGGCGCATGCTGGTCTTCGGCCGAGAAGACGGCCTTCTCGAACCATAGATGCACGTAGTCGACGCTCTCCTTTCGCTCGTCGAACCTGCCGCGATCGACGACCCAGAATGGCGCGATGAGGTTGCGTGGGTCGTCGGACACGCCCATCCCCCGTTTGCGTCTCAGCGCCTCCCAATGGCGTCCGTGCGGGCCACACGTCCACATGTCATTCAGCAGCGACTGGAAGATGAGCCCGTGCTTGGAGGCGAGCATCCCCATCAGCCGCTGGTCGGCGAAGATCGCGATCCTATTCGGCGGAACGTTGGCGTTCGCCTCGACCGAGCGGATCGCGTAGCTTTCGGCCAAGGCAGCATAGGACCGAAAGAACTCGGGTACTGCCACGTACAGGAAGGCGATGTTCGGCACGAGCGTGGCAAAGTCCAGGTCTGTCGGAAGCGGGAATCCCTCGGGGATGAACTGTTCCTCGAAGGGTGGATACCAGGGCGGTGTGGGCAGCTCCCAGTGCAGACAGCAGAGGTCAGCTTCCCTGTACGGGAAGCACCCTGGGTCCGCAAGCACGAAGTCGAGATCCATCGCCACGAATGGATGCGGAATCGATCCGAGCACGTGCATCCGTGCGACGCATGGCGCGAGCGCCGGGTCGACGCCGCAGCGGGCGGTGTAGGCGTCGAGGCAGCTCACGTCGATGTGGTCGTACGCATCGACGACGCCCACCTCCCGGTAGAATCCCACGCCACGCGAGTCCGTGTACAGGACCATCTCGCCACCCTGCTTCCGCCAGAACAGGGCGGCGGCAGTGCTTGTCAGGAGCTCGAGCGGGTCCAACGCGTATTCGGCGTCGGGCCGACGCACCGCGAACGGCGCGGTCCAGTTGACGTGGACTCCCAGCATCAATCCGCCATTCCTGCGTGCGGCGTCTGGCGTGCCAGCTGGAGGAACGCGTCTCGGAACCGGTCGGCCATGGCGGACGCGGTCGAGTCGGCATACTGCCAGCAGCCGTACTCCCATCGGTGGTGAAGCACGCGGTTCCGCCTGTCCAGCCACAGCGACAGAAACAGCGAGAAGTCCTTGACGACCTTCGAGCTCCACACCTTGGTTCCCATGGCGGCCTTCGCCAGGCTGAGCCCGTCCTCGTCCACCACGTCGCCGTTGTACTGCACGATCACTCGAGGTCGAGCCGGTCGATCGGGAATGTTCGGGTAGCGTTCGGGCGCGTACATCAGGAACTCGACGTCGAGAGCGACCGGCTTCATCCGCTCCACCTCCTCGGCGACGTAGCCGAGCGACTCGCGGCGCAGACGCGGCAGGCTCAGGAACACCTGGAGCTGCTGGATGAAGCATCCAACGGTCCCACTCACGTTCAGGGCGTTCGGGCTCCAGGATCGACCGTGATGGACGACTCCGAGATGTGACCAGTCGGCGTCGGCAGACGTCGCCAGGGCGGCCGCACCAATGGCGAGCAGCTCAACGTTGCGGTGCACCTGGAACTGGTCGCCGGTCGGCAGGGCAAACGAGGCCGGATGGAATCGGACCGTGTCGCCCGTGTGCTCCGCGGTGGGATCGTCGATCGTGATCGGGTGCGCGCCGAAGACCTCGGGTCGCTCGACATAGTCGGCGATCTTCTGGAAGTGCTCGGGAGTCTGGACGTACGTTTCGACGGCGGCGGCGTACCGGGCGTACGAGACCGATGGCGCTCGAAGAGGCGTCTGTTGCTCGCCCAGGTAGCCGCGAAGCTGCTCCCGCACGAGATCGCAGGAATAGCCATCACAGATCGCGTGATGAACGTACATCAGGATCTGGTGCAGCGACTCCGTGTGCTGGACCGCCAGCGCGCTGACGAGGCGTGGAAGGCCGATGTCCAGCTCCCGCAACTCCCCGAGGATTGCCGCCGCCTCGGCCTCCAGCGTGGCGCGATCCATCGTCCTGGCGTCGATGTATCGCACGCTGTAGGCGCCGACCGGGGCCACGTCCATGCTCCAGCCGCCGCGCTCAGGTATCGAGCGGATGCGCAGGGCGTCGTGGACCCGGATGAGCTCCTCCAATCCGCCTGCGAGGCGACGGATGTCCGGGCACTCGACGAGGAACGTCATGAGCGCGACGAACTGGTTGCGCTGCTCGTCAACCGTGGCGAAGCTCCGGCGATGGAAGGGCAGCTGAAAGAGCCTGCTGGGCGGCTGCCGGTCTTCGGGCGGCGCGCCCGCCACCGCCCTGCGGCAGTGGCGCGTCATCTGCCGGAGCTGGAGACCAGGTTCCGCGGCGACGCGGTCGAGATCGACGTCGTAGCCGCGCTCATTCAGCAGGACGATCGCCCGAATGAGGCTCAAGGAGGACCCGCCGAGCTGGAAGAAGTCGTCGTCCTCCTCAATCGAGGGCAGGCGCAGCACCTGCCGCCAGCACTCGGCGACGGCTTCCGCCGTCTCGAGGTCGGACGCGGATGAATTGGCCGCCGCCGCGAGTCCGTCGATGAGGTCTCCACCGGTCATTCCACACTCCTACCGGCGACGTGGCCCGGGCTTCCGTGCAACCAGCACCAGGTTCTCGCCGAAGTGGCGCCGGAGCAGCGGAAGGTTGAACACGCGGTCTCGCAAGATGAACCGGTCGAACAGCGTCGCGGGTCCCCGCTCGCGATAGGTCCAACGCTTCAGCACGACGAATCTCGTCCTCACCAGCCCCTCTAGTTGAGCCTCCGAGAACAGGCGAACGGGAAGGATGCCGTCATCGTTCACGATGAGGCGATTGAATTCGCGCTCGTCCACGCTCGTCGACACCACGCGGCCCTGCGCAAGGTGATTCGCAACGAACCGATCTGTGGACTGGCGCGACCTCGGAGCGAAGAGGATCAGCAGCCCGTCTACGTTGAGCAGAGCATGTATGGCGTCAAGGATCGAGGCCACGTCTTGTGATGGGACATGCTGGAGGACGTGGCAGCAGAGAGCAACGTTGAATCTATCGGCCCTCGATTCGAGGGCGGCGAGGTCACCGTGGAGGATCTCCGCGTGTGCCAGGTTGCGTTGTTCGACGACCCGGCGTGCATGGGCCGCTCGCTCGGCGTCTGGCTCGAGCCCCACGACCGCGCGGAAGTAGCCGGCGAACGTCGGCAGGAGTCGGCCTTTGCCGCCGCCCCCGTCGAGCAGCGACGCGTACGAGCCAGCGGCGAGAAACGACTCGACGAGGTGGAGCGCGTACCGTTCTGACCGATCCCAGTATTGCGGGTACGGCCACTTCCCGTCCGCATCGGTGAGGACGACCCGGTCGTCACGGTCAGGATAGTGGTACGCAGGTTCCTCGCCGGGCCGCCCAGAATGGCGACGAAGAGGTGAATCGGGAGTCGGCCGCGATCTCCCCCTGACCATGGCCACCGGCTCATTATGCGGAGGCCTCCGACGAGGGTCAACGCGCAGACCTGGCACGGGGCGGGCGCCCACCCTCGGCGCGGGCCCCGGCCGCCCGGCGAGGCGCCGGCCACGGCTCAGTAGCCGGGTGCGGGCCTCCGCATGTAGGCGCTTTCGCCTCCGATCGCCTCCACGAACCAGTCGGCCGGAACTCGAGGGTCGAGCTTGCAGTCGACGACGATGGGTGCCTGCGGGTCGGCGATCCACGACCGGACCGCCTGCAGGTCGTCCAGACGTCGAACGGTCAACCCCTGCGCTCCCATCGCCCGGCCGACGGCGGCGAAGTCGACATCCGGGAAGAGTGCCGCGTCAATCGGCAGGCCGCGCATCTGCAGCTCGCGCACCTCGGCGCCGAACGCGGCGTCGTTCATCACGAGGATCAGGAGCGGCAGCCGGTGGCGGACGGCGGTCTCCACTTCGCCGAGCGCCATCAACAGTGACCCGTCGCCCACCACGGCGACGGTGATTCGATCGGGCAGGGCGACGGCCACCCCGATCGCCATGCCGAGGGCGAGCCCGATCGCCTGGAAGTCGAATGGGTAGACCCCGCTGCCGCGCTCGGGGACGGAGAGATACCCGATGGCATAGCCAGAGGCGTGACCGGTGTCGGGCACGATCGCCCGCCGCCGCGGCAGCCACCGGTCGAGCAAGGTGACCACCGCTCGCGGGTCCACCACACCGTTCCCGGCCGGGTCCTCGGGCCAGGTCTCCCGCAACTTGGCTTCGATCTGGCCGCGGACGTCTGCGGTGTGGAAGCCCAGTGCCGTGAACCGTCTCCGTTCGAGCTCGGCTAGCAGAGCCTCGGCCGTCGCTCCCGCGTCGCCGATGGCGCGGAGTGCCACGGGTGCGCCTGCCACCGCCAGCTCGTCCAGATCGCAGTGGACGATCGCCTGGAGCCTGGGGAAGAGGTGGCCGGCCCGCGTCGTGAACTGATTGAGGCTCGCGCCAAACGCGAGCAGCGTGTCGGCTTCGGCCACCAGGCGGACGGACGCGGCCGACATGTGCACGCCGACCATACCCACCGAGAAGGGGTGACCGGCGAACAGGCCGTTGGCGGGCATCGTGGTGGCGAGCAGAGCCCCCACCCGATCGGCGATAGCGGCCAGGGCGCGGCGGGCCGGCTCGGATGCCGCCCCGCGCCCGGCGATGATGAGCGGTTTCCGGGCGGCCGCGAGCAGGTCGGCCATCTGGGCCACCACCGCGTCGGGTGCCCGGGGAAGTGGCGGCAGCAGGATTGGCTCCAGGGCCTCGACGTTGGCTTTCGTCGGGCGCTCCTGAAGGTCGAGCGGAATCGGCACAGCAACCGGCCGACGGCCGACGATCGCCCTTCGCACCGCGCCCTTCAGGTCGTCGACGACCGTGTCCGGTGAACGGAGTCGCTGCGTCGCCACCCCAACGGCACCATGGAGCTGGCCCTGGTCGACGAACTGGTTGTCTCGCACCCGCACGCTCGGCGAGTCCCCCGTCAGGAGCAGGAGTGGCGTTCGGCCCTTGGCGGCCTCGACCAGTCCGGTGAGGCCGTGGGTGA
>JACQVT010000226.1 GCA_016209665.1 Planctomycetota bacterium
ATTCCGATCTGCCCGAGGAGCTGGCCCGCCAGAAGGACGACCTCGGCCGGCGCAAGTTCGACGCCGGCAGCATCGCCATTCACGTCTTGAGCCGCCCGTTCGTCGAGCGCATCACGGCGGATGAGACGAACTTCGGCCTGCCCTGGCACCGGGCGCTCAAGAAGGTCGCCTACATGGACGAGACGGGCCGGCGGATCGAGCCCGACCACCCCAACGCCGTCAAGCTGGAGGCGTTCATCTTCGACGCCATCCCGATGGCCAAGAACCCCCTCGTCCTCCAGACCCTGCGGGCCGAGGAGTTCAGCCCGGTCAAGAACGCCACCGGTGTCGACAGCGCCGACACCGCCCGCCGCGACATGAACCGCCGCGTCGCCAGTTGGCTCGGCTCCGCCGGCTTCGACGTGCCGCTCACGCCCGCCGGCGAGCCCGACGGCCAATTCGAGATCAGTCCGCTGCTGGCCCTCGACGCCGGCCACCTCCGCGAAGTCATGCTCACCGCCCCCGTCATCCGCCGCAGCGAAGCCCACTACTGGGAGTAGCGAGGCTGGCGGCTCGCGGCCCGCGGCTCGAGGATGGCGCCCGGCAAGGAGCCACTGCCTTTGTTCCTGCCCCCTCGGACGGTCATCCGGCCGTGAGACGTTGGCGGGGTGATGCTGAGTTGCAGGTCGGTCGGCGGCGGGGTATGGTGGGGACTCAGATCGGGGGAACGATAGGAGACTTCTCATGGAAAACGACCCGTACCCGCAGGGAACGTACGCGGCCGCCGCTCCGCCGACGATGCCCGGGCCGCTGCCCGCGGCCGCGCCGGCCACGCGGTGGCAGGTGGTCCTCGGGGTCATCGGCATCCTCTTCGGTATTGGCGGGGCGATCGGTGGGGTGTGGGGGATCGTCGGTATGGAGGTCATGTCGAAGTTCGTTCCGAACATGCCCCGGGAGGCGCTGGCCCAGATCGCGGCTGGACGATTGCCTCGTCGGTGCTGAGCCTTGGCTTGGCTCTGTTGCTGCTGGTCGGGGGCGTGGGCCTGGTGGGCCGGCGTCGGTGGGGGGCGTCGGCGGCCAAGGTCTGGGCGGTGCTCAGGATGCTGTTCGTCTTGGTCGGCCTGGCGGTGGGTTGGCAGATGCAACAAGCCTCGTTCTCGGCCATGTCGTCTTCCGGCCGAATGGGCGGCGCGGAACAGGTGGTAATGGGCCTGTCGCTGGTCCTGGGTCTGGTGTGGGCGTGGGCCCTGCCGGTGATCATGTTGATCTGGCTCTCGCGGGCGAAGATCAAGGCGGACATCGCCAGGTGGAAGTGACTCGAACCGTGAGCCGCCGGCCACATGCGATGTAAAACGTGCGACTACCGACTGTGGGGCATTCTGGGCCGCGAATGCCCGGAGTGCGGGGCGTCGTTTCTCCCGAGCGAGTTTGAGTTTGTCCCGAACAGCGTGCGGTTCTGCTGCCCGCACTGCGGGCAGGATTACTACGGCACCGGCCCCCAGGGACATCTGTCGCCCGCGGAGTTCGACTGTGTCCGCTGCAACCGACACATCTGCATGGACGAGATGACGCTGTTTCTCACCACCGGCGTGGAGGAGGAACAGACGCTCGTCGAGCGGATGCCCTGGCTGGACCGGGGCCGCGTCAGTTTCTTTAGGGCCTGGATGCGGACGATCCTGATGGGCATGGTCTCACCGGGCCGACTGATGCGCCTGACACCGGGCGAGGGGTCGCTGGGCCGGGCCTGGTGGTTCGCCACGTTGACCAGCGTGGTCGCCTCACTCGGCGCCGTGCTGCCCGTGGTGGTCTTTCCCGTCCTGATGATCGGATCCCGGTCCGGCGCGGCGTTGGGCATGTGGGGCCTGGCCGTACTGGGCTTGTTGCTGTGGCCAACAGTCGTCATCGGGTTGTGGGGTGCCTTCACCCACGCCGTCCTGGCGATGACCGGCCAGCGCGCCTTCGGCCCCGGGCGAACGTACCAGGCGATGTGTTACAGCGCCGCCGCCAACGTGATAAGCGCTCCGCCCTGCCTCGGTGTTTATTTCACGCCCGTCTCGATGGTCTGGTGGTGCGTGAGCGCTATCCTCATGGTCCGTGGGGGCCAGCGCGTGAGCGGCGGGCGGGCGGCGGCGGCGGTGCTGTCGTTCCCGTTGCTGCTCACTGCCGGCGTGACCTGTCTCATTGTTTTCGTGGCCATACCCGGAATCAGAACCGCTCAGCGAGCCGTTGTGACCGCCGCGCCGCAGGTGAACGTGGCACTGGTATCGAGCAACCTGCTCATCTACGCGCAACAGCACCGCGGTCGGGCCCCCGGCCACGCCAGTGAATTGGTTTATGACCCGGGTCTGCCCGCCTATACGTTGGTGGACAACGATTGGACGGCCCTGGCCAAGACGCCGGTGGCGAACACGGACTTGCAGCAGTTCTCGACGGCATCGACGGCCGCTCAGCGGGCCACGGCGCAGGCCGCCGCCAAGGCCCTGCCGGCGAACGTGGTCGCCCATCGGCTCGGCCACTTCGTGTTCACGTGCCACGGCATCGATTTCAACAACGCCGACCCGGGGCTGTGGACAGTGGTGTCTGCGCCGGAGAAGAGACGGGCTTCCTCAGATCCGAATGTGTACATCGGGCTGGCGAACGGGACGACGACCTCCGTACCCAGGGCAACGTTCACCCAGTCCCTGGCGGCCCAGAATGCACTGCGGGCCTCGCAGGGTCTTCCCCCGTTGCCGGACCCGCGGCGGGTGACCCACACGCAGCCCGCCACCGCACCCGCCGGATGAGTGCCAGACCAAGGAACTCCAACAGAACCCTTGAAGAGCCGCGGGTTTTCGGCCTCTCTACTCCGCCGGTTCGATCAGCTTGCGTATCTCGTTCAAGCTCGCCGACGCGGTCCGATCGAGGTTGGCCTCGCTCCCGCCGCCGCGCAGGGGCGAACACATCTCGTAGGCGACGTAGCCATTGAATCCCCCCGCCCGCAGTCCGCGGAAGAACGACTTCAGGTCGATCAAGCCCTGCCCCAGGGGCACCGCACGCACCATGTCGGGCAGGCTGCGATAGTTCACGAGACCGGGCATGTAGGCCCAGCGTTTGAGCCGCATGTAATCCGCGAGCGTGGTCTGGACCATACGCGGGGCCATGAGTCTCGCGCTGGCGTAAAGGTCCTCCCCGTGCAGCGCCGGCACCCAGGGATCGAACATGGCCTTGCAGTTGGGGTGGTCGACGTCGCTCAGTAATTCGGCGTAGGTTTCCGTGGCGATGCCGGTATCGTGATGGTTCTGGACGCCGAGCAGGACCCCCGACTGCTCGGCCACCACGGCACACTCCCGGAGTGCCTTCACGCACTTCTCCCAATCGTCGTGGGAGGCCTCTTCCGCCGTGGAATAGCCGGTGAATACCCGCACGACGCGGGCCCCGAGCTTCCGGCCGATCTCGACCAGCCGCCGGACGTAGAGGACCTGCATTTCGACGAACGGCACCTCGGCGGCCGACTTGCCCGCGGTGAAGTCGGTGTAGCCGGCAAGGGTGGCGATCTCGACGTGGTGCTCTCGTGCGCAGTGCTTGATCCGGTCGATGGCCGCCTCATCGGCGTCCAGCACCGACAGATGAGGCCGCTTGGCCATCAATTCGACGGCCGAGTAGCCCAGTCGGGCGGCTTTCTGAATGAACGCCTCCAGATCCAGCACGTGCTGGCCCCACAGGCCGGCGTAACTCACGGAGAAAAGCGTCGGCGTCACAGACCATCTCCTTTACTTCACTACCCTGCTCATCCGGGTGGCCATTCGTCCGTCGACCAGGGCCGGCTCACCGCAACGAGTCCCTACGTCGGCGGGATTCATCGGGAACTCCTTGTGTCCCGCCGTTATTGCCGACCCGGAGTCCTGGCCGGAGCCGACGATGCCCGCGGCCTTCGCGGCTGGGTGGCACTTCGAGGGGCCATGCTTACCAGGGGCGCTTTCGAGATGCCACCTTTCCACAGATCGTACTTCGGGTCGGCGTAGCGCTTGAAGAAGGCATCCAGCCGTTCCTGCAACTGCCGCTGAACCGCGGCCGGCTCCGGTCTGCCGAACAGGTTATCCTTCTCGCCCGGGTCATTGGCGAGATCGTACAGCTCGTCCGGGCCGCTCGGGAATCGGCGGGTCAGCTTCCAGCGGTCGGTCCGGACCATTCGGGTGTTCTCGTATTCGTAGAAAACCTCGTTGTTCCAGGGGGCGGTCCGGCCTCGCAAGGCGGCGGAGTAATCGCGGCCGGGCGATTCGGGCGACTTCGCCTGGCGGTCGGCCAGATCGAGGTAGCTCAGCAGCGTGGGCATAAAGTCGTAGTTCGATACCAGCCAATCGCAGGTCGCGCCCGCGGGGATGCGCTTCGGCAGGCGCCAGATCAGTGGGATGTGCAGGCCGGCGTCAAACGTGTGCAGGGGACGGGAATGGTCGCCCATGCCCCACATCCCGTTATGGCCGCCGCACAGGCCCTGGTCGGCGGTGAAGACCACCAACGTGTCGTCGTCGAGACCCAGCCTGCTGAGCGTCGCCATGATCTCGCCCACGCCGTCGTCGACGCCGCTGATTTCCTCGCTGTATCGGCGCATGGCCTCGATGTTGTTCATGAAGGTGCGGTTGCCTTGCAGCCACTCGTGGACGGGTTCCCGGGGGAAGCACGGCAGTTCCTTGTCGGCATAGTCCCCGACGTGACGCCCGCGGCCGGGTTGACTCAGCCAGGGGCCCAGGCCGTAAGGCCCGTTGTACGGCAAATAAAGGAAGAACGGCCGGTCCTTGTTCTGCTCGATGAAACGGACCGCGTGTCGCGTCCAGAAATCGGTCAGGTACATGGGTTCCTTGCGAATCTTGCCGTCTTCGACGACCTGGGC
>JACQVT010000215.1 GCA_016209665.1 Planctomycetota bacterium
CTGGCCGCTGTTCGCGTCGAACGAAGCCAGGACAGCTCGTCCTTCCATCGGGCACGCCGTGATGCGTTGGGTGCGCAGGCAGGCGGAAATCACCCGATCGGCAGACGCGAAGACGTCGTCCAGGTCATCCGTGGCGAAGTGGATCTCGTGGACGAGGTTGCCCGTCGAAAGCTCCTCGAACACTCTGGGGGCATCTGGCTCCAGTGCCAGCTCCGGATCTACCACCACCGGCAGCGTCTCGAACTCAACCCGAACCGCATCGGCAGCGTCCTGAGCCTGGTAGCGGGTCTGGGCAACGACGACCGCAACCGCGGCCCCCACGTGGCGCACCTTATCGTGGGCGAGCGGGTAGGTTGTCAGCGGAGCAACCAGAGGGCTCCCTGTTCCGGAGGCAGGCCGCAGCTCGGCCAGCAGGTCGCTCCCGGTGACCACCGCCACCACTCCCGGCAGCGCACGCGCACCCTCCACGTCCACGGCCCGGATCGCTGCGTGGGCCGCGGAACTACGGACGAATGCGGCGTAAAGCTGGTTGGGGAGGTGGATATCGTCCACGTACGTTCCGGCCCCGCGGATGAAGCGCTCGGTCTCGATACGCCGAGGGCTCTCGCCAATCGCGAAATCACTCGGCGGACCGGGGTGAACGTGGTGATCCGTCATCGCCCATCCCCGCGAAGACCATGCTGCTGGCGCGCCCGCGAACCCTCACCGAACAGCGTGGGATCGCCGCGCCTCCCGCCGGGCAGGGTGACCGGGAGCGGACAGCCTCGCGAGGTTGGCACCGCCTGGATCACCTCGGAGCTCGACAAGGGACTCCCTTCCGCCTAATCGGCCGAGATGAGACTGCCTGCGGGGTCCCGAGGCGTGTTCGTTGCCAAGCCCGAACAGGCGAGTGCGCCGACGGTGGTCACCGCGAGGGAGTGGCATGGCGCTCGGGGGGGCATCATCCCGCTGATTCCGCACGCTGCATCAAACGACCTACAGGGTGCTGTCGAGGAAACGGCCCAGCAATAGCGGATTACCGAAATTAGCGATAGGGTGCGTCTATCGACGGCTTGCTCGGTCGGTAGTGTCCCAGAGCCGGTGTAAGAGCGGAGGCCGTTGACGAGGACAGCCACCGTGGGGTTCCCATCGTGATTGCTGAGATCGGCGATGGAGAGGAACCGACGACGATGGCCGACGAACTGAGGATGGGCCTCCAGGAGCTGCTGCGCAAGGCGGAGCTGGACCAGGATGCCGACTTTCTGCGGGACGGCGTGCGCGTGCTGGCGCAGGCACTGATGGAGCTGGAAGTGGGCCAGCATCTCGGGGCCGCCGCCACTTCTCGCAGCAGAGCATGGCCCTGCTGGCCGCCGACTCGCCGGCGCTGCCCTCCAGCGCCCTGCTGGGGGATCTCGCCGCCTAACTGCTATCTGCCCCAATCCCCATCCCGTACACCACACCCAGGGACTTGACCGCCCGTCGCACGGCCGCCTAACGCTCCTTTGTTGAGCTCGGGAGAGATGACATTCCGGTGCGGAAGACCAGGAGCGGACGCCGCCCTCTGCAAGACCTTGCGCTGCCCAAAGGTGTCACCTTTGGGAACGCTTGTCCGAACTCGACAAACCAGCGCTATGGCGTCCTTCGGCTCCAGCCCGTACTCGCGCCGGAACTCGAGGGATACGTCGAACGCCTCCGCGGTCAACGGGAGTACGTGTGCCGACCTGAGGATTCGGCCGGCCGTTGCCTCAAGGGAATCTCGCTGGCGCTGGTTGATCTCGACGAGAGCACTCGTGGCGGAGCGACTGATCGAGACCGCGTTCACCTCGCAGGACTCGTTTGCCGGTAGAGAGTCGCCCATCGCGCCCATCCGTGCGACTCCCTGGGAGACGGCTGCGCACCGCAGCGGGTTCTCTGTCTGGGAGACTCAGGGTCAAGCGCGGGAGGCAGGCAAGGCGCTCAAACGGAAACTGGGTCTCGCGGTTGCGTACATTGGCAGGGTTGAGGTGGAATCGGCCTGACTGTTCTCCTCCCGGTCCCTACGATGGATGGGTGACTGACCGCCGCGAGGGACGAAGCCCGGACCTGGACGCCCTCAGGCGCCACGCCGAGGCATCGGGCTGGCGCACGGAGCCCGGTGCCGCCATCCTCTACGGCGAGCAGATCGTCATCCGGGACGGCGCGTGTAGGGCGGTGGCCAACTTCTGGCCGAAGCGCGGCACGCTCTCCATCCAGGGTCCCGCTTCGCCGCTCCTCGACGCCCTGCACGCGTGGCAGGCGGAGCAGGGCGTCGGGCCCAGGGCCACCGGGGGCAGTGACGGGGCGTTCGCCCTGCCCCATATCGGGGTCGACGAGGCGGGCAAGGGCGACTGGTTCGGGCCTCTGGTCGTGGCGGCGGTGGAGGTCGACGCCCGCACGGCGGAGCTACTGCGGCTCCTCGGCGTGCGGGACAGCAAACGTGTCGGGTCGGCGGCCCTCGGCGAGGTGGCCACGCAGGTCGAGCAGGTGATCGACGAGGCGCACCGCCGCGTGGTGGCGCTCCCGCCGCGCGAGCTCAACGGTGCCCACGCCGCGGCCGGCAACCTCAACGTGCTGCTCGCCGATCTCCACGCCGAGGCGGCCTCACTCGTCTCGCGGCGGACGGGCACAACCCGCGTGGTGTGCGACC
>JACQVT010000216.1 GCA_016209665.1 Planctomycetota bacterium
AGGTGGCCCGCCGGACCGATGCCGACCCCTCCCGCGTGCTGGCGACGAGCTTCTCGTCGGGAGGCTACATCGCCCACTACATGGTCAACCGTCATCCCGAACGGTTCAGTTGCCTGGCCGTGCGAGGCTCGAACTTCAGCGAGAACATGCTGAACCCCTCGCAGATTGCCAAGTATCGCAACATGAAAATCGCGATTTTCTTCGGCCAGAACGATTTCAAGCTGTGCGCCGACGAGAGCCTGCGAGCCGTCGAATGGTACCGCCAGCATCGCTTCGACGTGACCGCCAAGAAGGTGGGCGGCCTGGGCCACGAGCGCAAGCCGGAGGTTGCGGCGGCCTTCTTCGCCTCCACGATCGGGGTGAACCCCAAGACGCCGCCCGACCTGGGACCGCTGGTCATGATGGACGTGATGCCCCGGGGCGGCTTGCGGTCACCGCGTCCCGAGCTGTCGCCGCCGCCGCGGACGGTGTCGCCGCCTCAGCCGGCAGAGCCCCAGCGCGGCGCGGGCGCAGCGCCACCCATCGACACACCAGACAGCGCGGTCAGCGCCGTCCGCACCCCGCCGCCTCGGCCCGCCGTGCAGCCGGGGCCTGCGCCGACGGTGCAGCGGCCTCCGGCGTCAACGCGAATCGTGCCTCGGAGGACGGAGACGCCCAAGCGACCCACGGGCCAGAACAGTCCCGAGGTCGGCAAACCGGCCCCGCGAACCCCGGAACGGACCAAGTCCCCCATTGTGTTCACTCAGCGGGAGCAGGTTGATTTCGCACCGTCGCCGGCCGGCATCCGCGTCCACGGCGAGACCGCCGGTAAGGCCCCGATGCAGGTCAGCCTGAGCGTGGACCTGCCAGACCAGTTGAAGGATGGGGCCACGATTCTCTGGACCGATAACGAAAGGCCGATCCCGGCCGTCCATGCCTTCGAGACCCTGGTCCTCCTCAGGGAGCCCGGCCAGCACCGCATTGCCGCCCACATCATCACCGCCGACGATCGTAAGCTCGTGCTGCGCCAGACGATAACCGTCCTGTCGCCGAGCAGCCAACCCGCATCCTGAGCGGGTCGGTATCGACCACCGCCCCACCCCCGGCGTACCATCCTGAGAGATTGACTGACAGGGATGGCCGCTTCCGAGCGTCCATATGGATGACAACGCGAACCAGACGCCATGAAGCCCGTGGAAGCCGACTACGACCCCCAGCGCGTGGTGATCGAGGCGATCCAGGCCGGTGACGCCCATGCCATGGCCGAGTTCATGGAGTCCCAGGGACGTTGGGTCCGCGGGGTTGTGTTCGGTGTCCTGGGTCGGCTGAGCGATCTGGACGACGTGTGTCAACGGGTGTGGATCAAGGTCTGGCGGGAAGGCCATCGTCTGGAGGATCCGGCGCGTTGGCGGCCTTGGCTGTATCGCATCGCCCGCAACGCCGCCATGGACGCGCTGCGGGCGAGCCGACGCCGGCGACGATGGTTCGGCCCGACGATCGGCGACGATCCGGCAATCGAGGTGAGCGTGGCCGGGCATTCGCCAGCGCCCGATCGGCAGTTGGCGATGAAGGAAGAGCATGAGCGGATGCTGACGGCGATCGCGCAGTTGCCACCGCTGTGCCGCGAGCCGTTCGTGCTCAAGCACGTCGAGGGCTGGAGCTACGCGGAGATTGGCGAGGTGCTCGGCCTGCCGACCGATACGGTCGAAACGCGGCTCGTGAGGGCAAGGCGACTGCTGCGGGAGGGTCTGGCGGGCAGGCTGGGGTGAGCGATGATCGACGAGCGGACCGAACACCTGATTACCCGCAAGCTCGATGGCGAGCTGGCGGACGCGGAATCCCTGGAGCTGAACAAGCTTTTGATCCGCGACCCGCAGGCCCGGGCACTGCTTGAGGAACATGCCCGGCAGGAGCAGCGGGCGGGCGAGGCGATCCGGGCCCTGGTATCGGTCTGGGCGCGAGGGTCCATGGCGGCCGAGGTCGCGGCGTGGGTTCCGTCGCGCCGACGGTGGTGGTACTCGCTGGCCGCGATCTCGGCGGTGGCGGCGGCCTTCACGTTGGTCGTACTGTTGTGGCAACGACCGGCGGCTGCCCCCGACGGCGAGGCGATGCCGACGGATTCGCTCGTGTCGAGCGGACCGCCCGATGCGGTCGAACCGCTCCATCCGGCCGATCCCGGCTACATGCCGGTGGTCGAGCACCCCCGCCGCGAGACGGATAACCTCGAACGAGAAGTCATCGGGGTGTGGGACCGGCAGTCCCGCAGCCTGTATCTGCTGGAAGCCGACCGGACGGACTTGCTCGTTGAACCGGTGCGGTTCAACTACTGAGGCGGTACGGCTCGCGCCGTCACGCCGATCGCCACCGTTCCGATGAACTGCCGCGTGCCGCCCAGACAAGGAGCATCACATGAACTCAACGAGACGATTGAAGGTTGGAGCGGTCCTGACGACATTGGCATGGCCGCTGATCGCGGGAGCAGCCCCGCCTGGGGCGGTGGTCGTACCCCTTTCGCCGCCCGTGATGGTGGGCACGCCGGTCCCGATCGCCGATGCGCCATCCCCGCCGCAGGTCGGCGGGGCCTGGCTGGGGGTCGAGTTGGCGCCGGTGCCGGCGGCCCTGGCGTCGCATCTCAAGCTGGGTACGACCGGCGTGATGATACGGAACATCGTGAAGGACAGTCCGGCCGACAGGGCCGGCCTGGATCGCTACGACGTGATCGTCCAGCTCGACGGCAAGCCGATTGCTGACGGCCACAAGGGGTTCGTACAGCACGTCCGCGACAAGAAGCCTGGGGATCCGCTGGAGATGCTCTACTATCGCGGCGGGGAGGAGAGGTCGACCAGCGTGACGCTCGGCACGACGCCAGGCCCGCACGAACGGATGGACCGCAAGTACGAGGACGACCCCGACGTGGCCCAGCGGCGGATCTTCGGCCTGCGGGGCAAGATTCTGCGGCCCGGCCCCGAAGGTTGGGTGCTGGACGATCTGGGCGAGATGCCGCTCATGCCCGGCCTGCAAAAATGGTTGGAGGAACGGCCCGGCAGGCCGAGGACCGACCGGGAAGAGATCATCGAAGGTCGCCGCGTCGATCGCGAGGGGCAGGTGCTCCAGGTCCGCAAGGACAAGGACGGCACGATCGAGGTCCGGCGTTACAGGACGGGCACGCCGCCGGACCAGGTCGAGCCGAAGAAGTACGAGAACCTGGAGCAGTTGAAGAAGGCCGACCCCGAGGCCGCCGAACTGCTCGATGCGACCTCCAGACCATCCGGCAAGGACGACAAGGCCATACGCGATAATCTCGGCCGTCTCCGCAAGGGCATGAAGGAGTACGACGGCAAGCTGCGCGACTACCAGGACGCCCTGCGCGACTACCAGGATGCGATGCGCGAGTACATGAAGAAGTACCAGCACGAGTTCGAGTACCGCGTGCCATCGCCCGAGACGCCCAAGTGGCACGAATGGTCGGAGCGGTTCTTCCCGAGCGCGCCGGGGGCGCCGATGGTGCG
>JACQVT010000012.1 GCA_016209665.1 Planctomycetota bacterium
CGACTGCCGCATCTCCTCCAACCGCACCAGGTACCGTGCCAGCACGTCGCCCCCATGCGAGATCGGCACCTTGAACTGCACCGCCGAACCGCCTTGGCCGTCCCAGTTGTCGGCATAGCACAGGTACGGCTCGTCCTTTCGCAAATCCCGCCGCACCCCCGACGCCCGGGCCAGCGGCCCCGTCCAGCCCCAGGCGATCGCATCGTCCGTCCCCAGGTAGCCGATGCCCTTCGTCCGCTCGATGAAGATGCGGTTGCGGTTCAGCAGCGACTGCACGTCGTCCAGCGCCGGCGGCACCCGTCGGCAGAACTCCTTGACGTGGCCCGGCCAGGCGGGCGGGATATCGTACAGCAGCCCCCCCACCCGCGTGTAGCTGTTGTGATACCGTGACCCGCTGATCTCCTCGAACAGATCGTTGATCCACTCCCGCTCGTTGAACCCGAACAAAAACGCCGTGAACCCGCCCAGGTCCAGCGCCGCCGTCCCCACGCACAGCAGGTGGTCCTGGATGCGGGCCAGCTCCGCGCAGATCGTCCGGATCACCTTGCACCGCGGCGTCAGCTCGATGCCGAACAGCATCTCGCAGGCCGTATGCCAGGCGATGTTGTCCGCCATCGGGCTGATGTAGTTCATCCGCTCGACAATGGTGACGTACTGGTTGTAGTCCAGGTGCTCGCCCAGCTTCTCGAAACCGCTGTGCAGGTAGCCGATGTGCGGCACGCACGAGACGACGCGCTCGCCGTCCAGCTCCATCACCAGCCGGAGCGTCGTGTGCGTGGCCGGATGCTGCGGGCCGAAATTGAGCGTCCAGCGGTCCTGCCCGCCGAACTCGTCGGAGCCTTCACGCACCAGGGTTGTGGGTTGAGGTCTTACCGCCGACACGTTCCACTCGCCGATGGATCTCGCCTCGTTCCTGGAACACCGTCCCGACGACGGTGCGGACCATAGCACAAAACTGAATTCGTTACAATTTTCACGAACGATGATAGGTTGGCCGCCGGCCGCTGACAAGAGGACCTACGCGTGGTGCCGGTCGCGCCTCGGAACGCAGGGAGCCAAACGGACACCTTGGTCGGGTGTAACGTAACTGAGGCGCGCTGGGGGCTCGGTGCCGCTGGAACAGGATCACAGGAGATGCAGTTGCACCGTGCGTGGCCGTCTGCGCGGTCGTCTCAACGCCTGCTCCATCGCCTCGACCGCGTCGGGGCCGAATAGTCGCTGACCGCACTCCCGGCAGACTAGAGCCGGGATCCCACGGAACAGCACGTGACGAGTGCCGTGGCGACGGTATACGCTCACCTTGGCGGGGACCGCATGTCCGCCACAGGTCTCGTCGGTGAGCCTACTTGACTTCATACACGGTGATTATCCCGGCTGAGTGACCGTCAGCGGGATGAAGGTCGCTCCCGTTCCGACACCCATCTGTCGGGCGCCGGCCAAGCTCATGCCGCTGCCGTCTTTGGGGATCGAGCGCCATTCGCCGGCCTCGGTGGCCGACTGGAGGATGTGCAGGTCGGGCAGGTCGATCGACCCGACGGCGCTGTTGAGAATCGCCCCGCTGCCGCCGCCCTTCCCGTCGGCCTTCAGAGCGGCCGCCGTCGCCCGCGACTCGCTGATCTGCTCGCGGAACGCCCGCCAGCGACGGGCGCCCAGATTCTTGTACTCGCCCTTCTCGGCCAGCACGAAATCGCTGTCGACGGCCATCACCTCGGTGTAGCGAATCGAATAATGCTTGCAGCGAGCCCGCCCCGCCGCATCGCCGGCCGGCACCCGGGCCAGGTAGCCGTTCGAGATCGCCCGGTCGCGCTGCAGAATGCCGTCGCTGACCTCGTGCCAGGCGGCCTGATCCAGCTCGTCGACTTCCTCGACCAGCCGGGCGTAGTCCGCCGAGAGCGGGAGGCTCGCCCGGGCGTTCACCCGCCAGTGGAACGTCCGCTGCAGCTTGCGGATGTACAGGTCCGTCGCCTCGTCGAACTTCAAGCAGGATGCGCAGAAGTAGTTGTCCATCGCGTCCATCTTGCGGTAGTCGATGAGGTCGCCCAGCTTGCAGATGGTGTAGCTCTTGGTGCCCGCGAACGGGAAGAAGATCGCCCACCGCATCCGGCCCGGCTTGATGCGGGCCATCAGGTCGATCGTCTCCTCCATCATCGCCCGCGTCTCGTAGGGCAGGCCGAACATCAGGAACGCCGAC
>JACQVT010000249.1 GCA_016209665.1 Planctomycetota bacterium
GTACGGCGCCACCAGCGGCGAGGCCTACGTGAGCGGCGTGGCGGGTGAGCGCTTCTGCGTGCGCAACAGCGGCGCCCACGTCATCGTCGAAGGCGTGGGCGACCACGGGTGCGAGTACATGACCGGCGGGCGGGTCGTCGTGATCGGGCCCACCGGGCGCAACTTCGCCGCGGGCATGAGCGGAGGCGTCGCCTACGTGCTGGACGAGGTGGGCGACTTCGGCGAGTTCCGCTGCAACCTCGAGATGGTCGACCTCGAGGAGCTGGTGGATCACCGGGACCTCGCCGAACTGCGGCAACTGCTCGAGAAGCACGCGAACTACACGCACAGTACGGTGGCCCGCCGGATTCTGGACAACTTCCAGGCCTACGTGCCCCGATTCGTCAAGGTCATGCCGCAGGACTACAAGCGGGTGATGCTGGAGCGCCTGGCCCGTCAGCAGGAGCGCGAGTCCGCCGACGTCGAGTTGGTGGAGGTGTCCAATGGGTAAGCCGACGGGATTCAAGGAGTACGACCGCCAGGGGTTCAAGCCGCTTCCCGTCCCCGAGCGGGTGAAGCACTACCGTGAGTTCCTGATCCCGCTGCCCGTGGTCAAAATGCAGGAGCAGGCCGCCCGCTGCATGGACTGCGGCGTGCCGTTCTGCCACACGGGTTGTCCGTTGGGCAACATCATCCCCGATTTCAACGACCTGGTGTATCGCAACCGGTGGGAGCGGGCGATCAACGTTCTGCACGCGACGAACAACTTCCCCGAGTTCACCGGCCGCGTCTGCCCCGCCCCGTGCGAGGAGGCCTGCGTGCTCGGGATCAACGAGCCGCCGGTGACCATCAAGTACGTCGAGTACGCGATCATCGAGCGGGCGTTCAAGGAGGGCTGGATCAAGCCCATGCCGCCCGCGGTCCGCACCGGCAAAGAGATCGCCGTCGTCGGGTCGGGGCCCGCGGGCCTGGCCGTCGCCGACCCGCTCAACCGCGCCGGCCACCTGGTGACCGTTTACGAGCGGGCGGACCGCATCGGCGGCCTGCTTCGCTATGGCATCCCGGATTTCAAGCTGGAAAAGCATTTCATCGACCGCCGGCTGGCGATCCTCCAAGCCGAGGGCATCGCGTTCAAGACCGGCGTGAACGTCGGGTATGACGTGACCGGCGAGGAACTGCGGGCGAAGTTCGACGCCATCGTGCTGGCCGGCGGGGCGACCAAGCCGCGCGACCTGCCGATCCCCGGCCGCGACCTTGACGGCATCCATTTCGCGATGGAGTTCCTGCCCCAGCAGAACAAGCGCATCGCCGGCGACGAGCTGCCCTATCGCACCGACAAGTGGTGGTTCAGCGACCGGCACGAGAGCCTCACCGCGGCCGACAAGCACGTCATCGTTATCGGCGGCGGCGACACCGGTTCCGACTGCGTGGGCACGTCCAATCGCCAGCAGGCCCGGAGCGTCACGCAGTTCGAGCTGCTTCCCCAGCCGCCCAGCGGCCGGCCCACCCAGCAGCCCTGGCCCTTCTGGCCCATGAAGCTGCGGACCAGCAGCTCGCACGAGGAAGGCTGCGAGCGATGCTGGAGCATCATGACCAAACGGTTCGTCGGCGAGGACGGCAAGGTGACGGGCCTGGAGACCGTCGATACCGAGTGGGTCGCCGACGGCTCCCGCCGCATGAACGTGCAGGAGGTGCCCGGCTCGTGCAAGACCTGGCCCGCCGAACTGGTGCTGCTGGCGATGGGGTTCGTCGGCCCCGAGCCGGGCGGCATCCTCGAGCAGCTTGGCGTGGGCCTGGACGAGCGCGGCAACATCAAGGCCGACGAGTCGAGCTACCAGACGAACGTTCCCGGCGTGTTCGCCTGCGGCGACGCCCGCCGCGGCCAGTCCCTGGTCGTCTGGGCCATCAGCGAGGGCCGCGAGGCCGCCGTCAGCATCGACCGCAACCTCATGGGCCGCAGCGAACTGCCCAGCAAGGGCGACGGCGACCTGCCCCGGGTGTGATCTGCCCGGTCGACGAGAGACCCTCAGCACGTCAACCCCGTTGCTTCCTGCGGTTCACGGGGTGGATCTGCATCTCGGCGAATGGGTTTGCTTTCGTTTGCTCTGCTTGGCGGGGGCATTCGCGTGCACGATGAACTCGTACAACTCCTTCTTGGAAGTCCGTTTCCGGATTGTCTCGATTCGAACACCAACGAAGCCTGCGTTCTCGAAGAGGGCTGCGAAGATCTCCTCGACGGGGACCAGCGTGTCGTAGAACTTGGAGTTGCCCACGATGTAATGACAGCGTGCTCCTGGGGCGATGACACCCCGCAGGTGGAGGATGTGCGTGTTGATGTCCTGGAAGTACTTGTGGACGTAACGGCCGAGCAATGCGTGGTCCCTGCCGATCTGAGCCACCATATGATCAAAGCTGGCGAAGGGTATATGGACATCGCCGTTCGGTTTCCACGTGCCGAGCATACTCGTGGCGCAGCCCCACGTCCCGCCAATCGCCCTCCAATCGAGTTCACCTGCGGCCCGACCATCGGAGAGGTAGCCGAGCCAGTACATGTACGGGCGAACTTCACGGATGTAGCTCATCCGGTTCGGGTAGGGCGGCGAGGTGATGACGGCCGTATAACTGCAGCCGGGAACAGCCTCCTCTAGGGCTTGCGAGTCACCAAGGAACACGCGGCACTCCGCGTGGGGGGGCTCGATCAGGAGACTCTCAGCGACTTCGTTGGCGGCGGCGAGAAAAACGTCGATGACGCGACGGGCTCGGTCCGCGTCGCTCATGCGGATGAGACTCTCGTCCGCACCCTTCTTCTTGAAGGACATGGACTGGTGGCCGAATGAGACGTTCGCCGTCTGAATCATGGCTCTGCAGAAGGCTATTCGCAGGAGGTCGTTGACGGGGTCCGGTTGCTCCTGCTCGAGACCTCGTATCGTTTCGCACAGCGCGACGAGCGCGTGCAGACTGGGCGCATCCCACCACTTCTCGATGGCGTGTAGGTTCGGTTTCCAAGTCCCAGCATCCGAACGACGGGCAACTTCAGCAACACCGGTGGCGGCTGCACGGAGCGCTCGATCTGTCCCCACGCCGAACCGCGTCAGTTTGAGATTGCCGAGCCAGACGAGGAAAGGGTTGATGTCCACGGCGTGGCAGGCGATCCCCGAGGAGGCGCACGCCAAAGGTGTCGTGCCCGTCCCTGAGAACGGATCAAGCACCAAGTCATCGGAACCCGCCTGTCTCAGCAGCTCGCGAACGAGATGCAGAGAGTAGGCAGGTGTGAGCCGAAGCCAGCCGTGCCGTCCGAGCGGGATGTTCCCGCGGAACGTGAGATGGTCGCGGCGCCCTAACGTTCTCGGGGTTGTCTCGTTCGTGAGCGGCTGGCCGAACAACCCTTGCGTCATCGCAACAGCTCCTCAAACACCGTCAGGGTCTCTGCTTTGATCTCGGCTGAGTTGCGCCGGAAGAACCCTGCCAAGTCGTACCCCAGGACCTCGCGGCAGAACACATACGTGGAATCGACGGTCGATCCCGAGACGGTCCCACGAAGGATCAGCCAGCGCGCCCGAGCGTAACGCTCCGCGAGATTCTCAGGGATCTGGACGGACAGCAGAAGCATCACAGGCAAGTACCGATGAGCGAATGCGCTGGCCGCATTTGAGACGTCCGCGTTCTGTCGCTTTGCGTCGTTGCTTTTGTAGCCTTGGCGCACCTCGAAAACGCATCCTTGGAGGCTCGAGGCGTTCCTGCCTTTGAGACCAACGCGCGAGGCTGCCTCTCGCAACCATGACTCCACCCTTGACCGACGGGAGTCGGCGATGACCATCTCCAGAGGGATTCGCCCATCCAACGACAGAACACGCGACTTACCCCGCGGTCTCGGCACTTCGTAGGACCACGTGGCGTCCGGCGTAGATAACCCGAGTGCGTCCTGAAGCAGACGCTGAAACACAATCTGGCACCCGAGCCCGATCTGACGGTATACCGACGTCATTCCGCCTGCCGCCTTGTGGGCGGCGTACACCAACGGAGAGTCTAAGCCGAACCACGAGTAGAACTCATCCTCGTGGTAGAGCCGCTGGAATTCTTCGAGCGTGATTCCGCCCCCCCGTCCGCGACCCAACGCAGGCTTGTAGTTGAGGCAGACACGCAGTGCCACACGAATCATTTCCAGATAGGTGGCATCGGCTTCCGTTTCCATGTCTCGACTCTTGTTTGCCGCACCTCGAACAACTGAAGGTGGCCACTCATGAGAATCCTATGGCCTGCTGGCCGAGTTCGCAAGATAGTTGCAGGGTTCGGCGCCTCGCACGACCAAGGCGCGGCTAATGTCCTACTTGCTCCTTCGCGTCCCACGGGTTCGACTATCCGGCCACGCCCGGGCCGCAGTACCTGGGCGCGCAGGTGAATCCCGGCCTCGGCTCGCCGTGGACCAAGGGTTCGGGCGGGGGCGGCATCGACGCCGTCATCACGGCAGGCAGCCTGGGCGTCGTCGGCCTGCCCCTGCCGGTCGGCAACAGCGTGACCCTCAGCGGCGCTCCCACCAGCAGTTCCGTCGTCGACCGCGTCAGCGTGGGTGCCAGCGGCCCGGTGACCTCGGGAACCCTCTACTACTCGCTGATCCTGCGGGTCACCGACACCAGCGGTCTGCTGACCACCGGCTCGTTCATCGCGGGCTTCAATAACTCGGCGCCCGCCGCGGCCAGTCCCTGGTCGTCTGGGCCATCAGCGAGGGCCGCGAGGCCGCCATCAGCATCGACCGCAACCTCATGGGCCGCAGCGAACTGCCCAGCAAGGGCGACGGCGAC
>JACQVT010000217.1 GCA_016209665.1 Planctomycetota bacterium
CTGCTAACCGTGCACGCCCGCGTCGAGCGCCTCGGCAACAGCAGCGTCGTCTTCGCCTTCGAGATAGTGCGTGCCGACGAGAACGGCGAAACCCTTATCGCCACCGGCTCCACCGCCCAGGTCTTCGTCGACAAAGAGAACAAGCCGGTGTCTATCCCGGCCTGGATCAGGGAGGCCCTGTCGTAGGGATACGGGTGGGCGCCAACATTTCGCGGCGGCTGGCCGGACCCGGGGCGGCTGTCACCGGATTCCCGGGATCGGATTTACCGGATACATGCGGCAGGAAGCCTAGTCGTCCGCTCAATCCGATCCCGAAATCTGCTGACAGAAACGTCCCCCGGGCCGGAGATACGGCGCGCAATCCTGACGGGCCCGTCGGAGGGGCCGGGTGATGTGCGTGTTGACTTCGCGCTCCCGATAAAGTAGAATAACTCCAGCTTGAATGTGTGCTTCGCTAGAAGAGAGAGGAAGGTGATCGGGTGAACTGGAGTACGCGAGTGACGGAACTGCTGGGTTGTAAGTACCCCATCATTCAGGGAGCCTACGGCCACTTCGGGACCTCCGCCATCGCCGCTCCGGTGTCGGAGGCCGGCGGCTGCGGCATCATAACCGCGGGCGCCCTGAAGACCCCGGAAGGGCTGCGGGCGGATATTCGCCGGGCGAGGGAGATGACGGATAAGCCCTTTGCCGTAAACATTACGATGATCACGCGGGTGATGGAACTGGCGCCGCAGTTCCTCGACGTGGTCATCGAGGAGCGGGTGCCGGTGCTGTTCACGGCCGCCTACCGGGCCGAACACCTCGGCAAACGGGCGAAGGAGGCCGGCCTCAAGTGGATTCACAAGGTGGCCACCATTAAGCACGCTCTGGCGGCCGAGCGGCAGGGGGCCGACGCGGTGGTATTGGTGGGCCTCGAGGGAGCGGGCTTTAAGAGCGCCGTTCAGGTCCCCACCCTCATCGGGATAACCACGCTGGCGAAACAGATCAAGGTGCCTCTCATCGCCGCCGGCGGCATCGGCGACGCTCGCGGCTTTCTCGGCGCTCTGGGAATGGGGGCCGAGGGCATCTATCTCGGCACCCGTTTCATGGCTACCAAGGAGTGCCCGATCACCGACCGCGCCAAGCAATTGATGGTCAACGGCGACCCCATGGACCCCAAGTTTCGGGACCGTGCGCTGGCCCCACCCCGCCCGGAAGCCCTGGCGCGCATTCAGGCGCAGAGGGACTCCATTCCCACCGGGGAATGGCTGGCCAGTCTCGAGAAGGCCATGGTCAGCGGCTCCGGAGGGGACGTTGAGATGGGCTCGGACGCTGGCGAGCTTGTGGGCGCCGGGCATCCTTCCCTGGCGGTCGGCGTCATCGACTCTGTGCCCACCTGCAAGGAGCTTATAGACGGCATAGTCGCCGAGGCGGAAGAGCTCTTGCGGCGGTCCGGCCCGCTGGCTCGCATTCTGGCCAGCAATTAGCCTATTATTTGTCTGACTGAGAAGATGTCGTTCAAAGTCCTGAGTAGACGGGGAGGATCGGGGACCGCCGGGCGGGATTTCCTCGCGGGTCGGATTAGCAAGGCTGGCGCCTGGCTTGCCGCCCTCGCCCTCCTGGCCGGGCTGGCGTGGAGCGTCGCGTCGGTGCGGACGACGGGCGTGTCGGCGCAATCTTCGGACAGGCCGGCGTCCGCGCCTTCGGGCGACCTCGTCTGGACGAACCGGGCCAGTATGCCCACGGCGCGATGGGGCCTGGGCGTGGCCGGGCCAAGCAATGGCAAGCTCTACGCCGTCGGCGGGGCGAGAAGCAGCGTGATGAGCACGGTAGAGGAGTACGACCCGGCGACGAATGCCTGGGCGGGGAAGGCGGGCATGCCCACCGCCCGGGACTACCTGGGGGTAGTGGCCGCGAGCGACAAGGTCTACGCCATCGGCGGCTACCGCTACGACGGGAGCCCCCACTTTCTGGGGACGACGGAGCAATACGACCCGGCTACCAATACCTGGAGCGCGAAAGCAAGCTTGAGTATCGGTCGTTTTGGTCTGGCGGTCGCCCTGGGCAGCAACGGCAAGGTCTACGCCGTGGGAGGGATGAGCAGCAACAGCAGCTACACCGCCCTGCTGGACGAATACGACCCGGCGACCGACACCTGGACGCGGAAAAGGAGCATGTCCTTCGCCCGGAGCGAACTGGGCCTGGCGGCGACGAGCGACGGGAAGCTCTACGCCATCGGCGGCTATAATACCTCCTCGGGGTTCGTCGGCATGGTCGAGGAGTACGACATACAGAGCGATTCCTGGACGAGGAAGCGGGATATGCCGACGGCCCGAACGGGCATTGGAGTGGTAGCCGCCTACGGTAAGATCTACGCCATCGGGGGTTATGGGGCCGGCGGGTATCTGGCCACCGTCGAGGAGTACGACCCGCAGACCGACACCTGGCGGACCCAGACGAGCCTGGGCACCGGGCGGTGGTATCTAGGCGCGGCGGTGGCTGCCAGCGGCAAGATCTACGCCATCGGCGGCTACCAAAACGACTATTTCAGCCCCCTTAGCGCTGTGGAGGAGGGCTTCCTCCAGGAGCCGGCCACGCCCACGCCGACGCTCACGCCGACCGTGACCTCCACGCCGACGTCCACTGCTACGCCCACCGTGACACCTACGGCGACGCCCACCGCCACGCCGACTCAGCCCATCGCCATGTACTTTCTGCCCGCGCAGGTCGAAACCCGGGTCGGCCAGGTCGTCACCGCCGAGCTCTGGGTCAACACGGGAAGCCAGGCTATCGCCTCAATTGACGCCTCCCTCGATTTCGAATCAGCCTATCTGGAGGTCGTCGACGCTTCCGGCAACCCGGCGAGCGCCAATGTCTTCATTCCGGGGGTGACGCTGCCGGTGGTCAACTTCAACCAGGCGGATAACACTAACGGGGGGGCCACCTTTTCGGCCGGTATCGCGATGGGCGGCTCGCCGGCTGGCGGTGAGTTCCGCCTGGCCGCGGTTCGTCTCCGCGCCAGGGCGGCTAATGCCACCGGCGCAGCGGTCCGCTACCACTGGACCGACGACCCGAACGATCCTCGCAACACCATCGTGGCCGACCTCGACGGCAATCTGCTGGAGGCGACCTTCCAGCCGCTGGCGGTCCGCATCAGCGGCGCCAACCTCGCCGGCACCGTCCAACTGCAGGGCAGAGGAAGCGCTCCCAGCTCTCGCTGGGCGGTTCCCCTCACCGTCACCCTCAGCCTCACGGGGACGGTGTCGCCGGCCTACGTCTTCACTCCGACGGCGGACACCTCCGGCCGGTTCACGGTGACGGGCATCGCACCGGGCACCTACGACGTGCGGGTGAAGAAGGCCCA
>JACQVT010000218.1 GCA_016209665.1 Planctomycetota bacterium
GCCCTTGCCGGGTCCGTCGTTGACCTGCCGCAGCAGGACGTGGGTCTGGCCGGGCCGGTTCGTGCGGACCCAGACGGCGGCGCCGAAACTGGCGACCGGCTTGCGGCCGGCCACGGCGAAGGTCTGCCGGGCCTCAGCGCCCCGGGTGCCCGCGGCGGTGGCGATCCGCAGGCCCTTGCCGCCGCGGCGGGCGGCCTCTTTCACCGCGGTCGCCGATCCCCGGCCGGCGGGTTCGAGGCTCGTCGTCCAACCCTGCTCGCCGGCCTCGAAGTTGCCGTTGACCAGCGGCAGATCGACGTTCGGCTGCGGGCCCCAGCACTTGACGTTCCATTCCGTCCATTCCATCGGCAGGCTGTAAGCCAGGTCCGGGTCCTGGTAGCCGCCGAGCCGCAGGTTCGGCACGCCGTAGCGCAGGTGAAGGATGTTGCCCAGGTTGTGCACGGTCCAGACCAGCGTGCTGCCGTCGCCGTGGCCGTAGGGATAGAAATGCTCCTGAACCGCGTCAATCAGCTTGAGGTCGGCCAGGCGGTTCATCTGCCGCGTCCAGGCGAGGTTGATCTCGCGATTGGTGGCCTTGAACGGGTCCTGGTTGTTGCCCATCGTGGGATAGCCGACGGCGACGATGTACAGCTCCAGGTCGGCGATCTCGGGATGCTCGCGCTGGGCCGCGGCCAGGGCCTCGCGGAACGCCGCCGCCCAGACCTCGCAGGTCTTGCCGTACACGTCGGGCGGCCAGTCGGTCGTGGCCTGGCCCCAGTTCTCGTTGCCCAGCTCGTAGTGCGTGATTGGTCGCCCGCCGGCCAGCGCCCGCTCGATGGTGTACTTGTTGAGCAGCTCGACGGCCTCGGCCAGCGTGCCGAAATGATATTTCGTGTCGCCGCAGGGGTTGGGGGCGGTGTGACGGTGCCGGATGCGTTGATCGAGGCCGGCGTCGGCGGGCGGGGGGCCCTCCAGCCCGTCCGTGCCCCCTTGCAGGTTGAGCGTGTAGTAGGCCTCGGCCTCGACCGCCTCGCAGAAATCGAGGAACTGACGGACGGTGACCCAGCCGGCAGGGGGGTTCTTCCAGTTGTACACGTCGGCCACGCAGCCGTTGGGGAATCGGATGGTTTTGATGCCCATCGACTTGACGCGGTTCTGTACGTCCGGATCGCCGAGCAGTTTGGGACGCGGCGGTCCCGGATGCAGGTTGATGCCGACGAAGGTCGGGCTGACCTGGCGTTCGACGGCGTCGGGCGAGATGCGGATGCGGGCGGTCACGTCGGCCGGCAGGTCGGCGGCACTCGCCGCGATCGCGCCGATCAGCAGGACCGATACGGAGATCGTCAGTCTCATCATCAGGGTCTCCAGGCCCGCAGACTGTGTTCTACGGACTTGCGGACGTTTAGAAAGAAGGCGGGCAGGGATGCCCGCCCCCCAAACCTGTGTCCCGTGAACCTGGGGACGATTATCCGCGGATCGTCAAGGATCGCAATTCACCGCCGACAGCACAGGCTGGCGGGAATGCCGGGACCGCTGACGCAGGAGACGAAGACCAGAAGGTCGGACTGATCCACGTCGACATCGTCGTCGATCGGAACGTCGCCGCAGGCCGGATCCACCGGCGGCATACCCGACCCGGTCAGACAGGCTTGAAAGTGTCCGTAGTCCTCCTGGTCGACGTCGGTGTCGTTGTCGAAGTCGACGTCGTAGCCGGTGACGATCAACGTTACGGGGATCATCCGCCGCTGGTTGACGGAGTCCGGGTCGCTGATCGTGATGGTGCCGACCGTCGTGCCCTGGGGCAGGTTGGCGGGGTTGTAGTTGACGGTGATCGTGTCGTACTCCCCGGCGGACGTTCCGGCGGTGGGAGGGGCGCTCAACCAGGACTGGGCCGCGTCGTCCACCGTCACGGAGTAGTTCAAGGTCCCAATGCCCGCGTTGTGGACGGTGAAGGTGTCGGTGGGCGGCGTGGTGCCGCAGCGGATCGTACGGGTGAGATGGTCGATGATGCACAGGTATCGCCGTTGCGGTGCGGCGTGGATGGTGCCGTTGCGGTAATACAGCACGCTGCGGTGGGCGTCGACCATCTCGCGCCACAGGATGTCGTTGCCGAACTCCATCTCGTAGTTGCCGGCGTTGTAGGCGTTGTGAGCCACGCGGCAGCCGCCGATGTTGCTGGCGTCGAACGTCGAGTACATGGTGACGCCGACCCAGTTCTTCAGGACGGCGGTGTTGACGCTGAGATAGTGCACCTTGAGCTTGGCCAGGTCGATGATCACGTCGGCGTCGAGCAGCTCATCCGAGATGGCCAGCCAGCCCATGCAGTTCGACGAGCCGGGGCCGGTGAGGCCGTGGCCGTCGGCGGCACTGAAGTAGGAGCTGGCGCCGCCCTCGCGGGATTTCTGAAGCTGACTGCTGGTGTATCCACTGCCGGCATAGGCGCTGGGGCCACCCGGCTGAGTGTCGAGGCCGCACCAGGTGAACCGGCGGGGGTTGTGGAAATCGACGCGGGCGATGGTCACGCCCGGCCACAGGGCGGCCAGTTGGTTGAAATAGGCCTGGGTGTAGCCCATCGGGTCCATCTTGCTGGTGAAGTAGGCGCCGGTGGCGTCGGAGCCGTCACCGACGTAGATCCGGTTGGCCCCTGCCCTCGCCGCCATGTCGATCAGCGGCCGGATCATCGCCGGGTGCACGTAGACGGGGTTGCGGTTGCCCTCGGCGTCGGGCGTGTAATACTCGACGGTGTTCGGCTTGATGAGCACGCGGACGATGCCGTCGCCGTTCATGTCGGTGACCAGATCGCGCAGTGGGTTATCGGAAGGCCCCAGGTGCAGGTCAACGACGGTCTGCCAGACGAGGTCGTAGGCGGTATGAATGCCGGGGCCGTAGGGCTGGTTACCGTAGCTCACCGAGAGGTTGCGGTTGAGGGCCACGACCGCCTCGGCGTTGTTGGGGGCCAGGACGCGCGGGCTCATGGTTGCCGCGGCGGAAGGCTGGACCGCCGTCCAGGGGATCACCGCCGGGTTGCCGGGCGAGAAGGCGGTGGTCAGGTCGGAATAGACCTCGACGCCCGCGCCGACCAGGATGAAGAGTACGCCGGCGAGGGCGACCGAGCCGGTGGCCAACTCGGCGATCTGCGGCAGCACCGATCCCGCCCGCTGCCGACGTCGGCGGGCCAGGGCGGGAACGAACAGGACGGCCAGGAACCCATCCACGCCGTTCCGCGGGGCGCCCGTCCGCGCCGGGGCGCTGCCCCGATCCGTTGACCGCCTGCCCGTCACGGGTGGTTTCCTGGGGGGCGGGCATCCCTGCCCGCCTTCCGGCGTTCGGTTCGACTGCTCGCGATCACCACTTGCCGGACCTGACCAGCTTGGGTTTGGGCAGGTTTTCGATCGCCTTGAGCGACTGCTGCATCATCTCCTCGGGCAGGGGGTAGTCCTCGAGCATGCCGCGGAAGTACTTTTCGTAGCCGACCAGGTCCATGAGGCCGTGGCC
>JACQVT010000260.1 GCA_016209665.1 Planctomycetota bacterium
CCCGCGGGGTGCGCCTGCACGAAGCGGGTCAGGAGATCGGCCTGCGAAACCGTGAAGTCCTTGACCAGAACATCCATGAGTTCCACCTGCCGCTCGAAGGCTTCCTGCGGCAGCGAGGCCGGGCAGGTGATCTTCACGGCCGCCAGGCATCGACCCTGGTACACGACCGGGACCACGGCACAGAGCATGCCGTAATCGCAATTGTGCCAGTGGGTCTGCGGAGCTGAGTTCAGCTCGGCCAGGTGAAGTTGCCACGATTCCCGGCAATAGTCGCTGGCCGCGTACTCCGCGCAGGCAAGATGACACGGATTCGGCGGCGGGTCCTCACCATCTCCCGGCTCCAGCAGGGCCAGCGGCATCCCGGTCACGCTCCCGTCACCGATCCGCACGAATCTCTCGAGCACGCAGCGGGAAAGAAGCGACATCAGGGCTGCCCCGCCCGCCGCGGTCGCCCCCGCGCAGATCGGCCGCGGCCGCTCGATCCGCCTGAAATAGTGCCCGGTGATCAAAGCGGCTTCCTCCGCGAAGCAGAAAGGGGACGCAACTAGTTTTGACCCTCCTGTCCGCTGCTCGACCCCTGTGGACAAGGTGCGCTGCCACCCCCACTATCATACCACCGGCAGGGGCCATGTCCACGAGGAAAGCGAGGAAAAGCGGTTGGAACGCAATGTCTATTGATAAGCCTACTATCAAATATTGTATTGAGGTCCACCGCCCCCGCCGGCGCCCGAAAGCGCCGAACCCGACTTCGTTATGTGGCGCGGTGGTGTCCGACGGCGAAGGCGGGTCGCCGCTGCACTCTGCCCTACGTGACTGAACTCGCCGAAGTCAAGCGACGGGTTGCGCCGACATGCGCGGGCTCTTCTTGCCCGCAGCAACCCACGGGCGTGGCAATAACTTGTGGCACAGTCGCCCTCGACTGTGCGTTCTGGGCCCCGCGAACCCAGCCGAGGGCGGCTGGGCCACAGGGCCGCCACAATCCTTGGCCACGCCCCAACCCACTCGCCCGCGCTCGGGGCTCTGACTTTCCCGCCGCGGCCGACTATACTTGACCGGTCGGTATCCCGGCGAGTGAGGTCGCCGCGGCCGGTGCACATTGGAGAGCGCACACTATGCAAGGGTCGGAGAACCTGCGGGATCTGTTCATCTACAAAGCACTGTCGGACGCCCAAGTCCAGCAGTACAACGAACTGGGCTACCATCGCTACGGCCGCATCCTGACCGACACCGGCCTGCAGCGCATGCGCGAGGAGTGCATGGCCGCCTGGCGGGCCGACAAGGGCGAGTTCGATCCCAACAAGACCTGGCTGCACAACGCGCTGCTCGTCAACATCCATCACCGATCGTCCGTGGTGCGGCGGTACTACTTCGAGGGGCCGCTGGTCGACGTGGCCGAGCAGCTCCTCGGCCCCAACATCAAAGGCGCCACCAGCCAGCTCACGTTCAAGATGCGCGGCAACAACAAGCCCTTCCACTGGCACCAGGACAACGGCTACGGCCAGCTCGACCCCTACAACGCCATCAGTTGCCTGACCGCCCTGGACCATGCCGACGTCGAGAACGGATGCCTGTGGATCATTCCGGGCAGCCACCTAAAGGGGCAGGTGGACGTGGGCGCGGCCGGCACCGCCGAAGCCAAGAAGGCCTGGGTCGAGATCAAGCTCGACGCCGACGAGACCAAGGCCCTCCCCATGCCGCTCAAGGCCGGCGAGTGCTTGTTCTTCCACGGCTGGACGCTCCACAAGTCGGAGGGCAACCTCTCCAAGGACCGAGACCGGCGAATCCTGTTCCTCCGCTACGCCGATGCCGACGCCGTCGAGGTCTACAACAACCGCGCCCCGCGGCTGGGCCGCCTCGTCCGCGGCACCACGAAGTTCCCGGAGGTCCGGGCCTTCGAGGCCGACCTCGCTTGACCCTCAACGGGGTTCCATATATCATTTGAGTCAAGTCGGATGGTAACGGCAGAACCGTCGCCGTGAGCATGTCTATTGTCGCCGGTCGGGACCGAGAACCTACGCGGCCATGGCTGGCGTTCGATCGGTCCGTTCCTTCGTCTCGCAGGAGATCAACCCATGAAAGCGCATCTGCCATTGGCCCTCGTGGCCGTTTGGGCGCCGTTGCTCACCGTGTTCATGGCCGGTTGCGACGGGGACATGGATGGCATTCCGGACGATGCCGACAACTGTCCCACCGTGGCCAATCCCGACCAGGCCGACACCGATGGGGACGGCATCGGCGACGCCTGCGACAACGACGGCGCCCCCGACGGCGGTTCGAACGGCGGCCCGTTCGACTTCGTGATGGGCACGCAGACCTATCCCGTGCCCAACCTGTCGATGCCGGCCAAGGGCGTGACGTTCCCAGACCCGAACTTTCACACCGACGTCGTGCGCGTCACCGACCGCACGGTCGACAACTACATCGGCCCGGGCATCCAGAACGAGTACTCCAAGTCAGATCCCGAGAACAGCGACGGAACGCGCCTGGTGCTGAGGGGCAACAGCGCCGCCTACTACCTCTACGATCGGGCGACCCATGCCGTGGTCCGGCAACTGACCGTGTTCGACTCCTGTTGCTGCGAGGAGCCCGAACCGCGCTGGGACGCCGCCGACCCGAATATCTTCTACTATGTCTGCGGCCCCCAACTGCGCCGCTACGACGCGGCCTCCGACACGTCTTCCGCCGTCCACGACTTCACCGTCGAATTCCCCCAGGCGGCCTCGATCACCACCAAGACCGAGGGCGACGCCTCCTTGGATCGGAGGTACTGGGCGCTCATGGTGGAGGACGCGAACTTCAACCGGCTGTCGGTCATCGTTTACGACCGGCAGCAGGACGCGATCGTGGGACGCAAGGACAGCGGCTTCCCGGACGCGATCAACTGGGTCGGCATGAGCATGTCCGGGACGTACTGTATCGTCGGCTACGAGGACGTGGCCATCTACACCGACATCTTCTCCAGGGACTTCAGCGCCAGGACCAGCCAGCCCGACGGTTCGGCCGGCCACGGCGACGCCGCCCTCACCGCCGACGGCCGCGACGCCTACGTCTACCAGAACGTCAGGACCGACGCCATCGCCATGGCCGACATGCAGACCGGCGTCGAGACCACCCTGCTCGCCATTCCCTTCGGCGTGAATGCCGACATCGGACTCCACATCTCGGGCAACTGCGGCGAGACGCCCGGATGGGCCCTCGTCTCCACCTACGGAGCCAGGAACCCACCGCCCGGGCAGACCCACTCGTGGATGGACACGCAGTTGTTCATGCTGGAGTTGAAAGCAAGTCCGCGGGTCTGGCGCCTCGTCCATACCCACGCTTACATCTACCTCATCGCCGACGAGGGTGAGAAGAACTACTTCGCGGAGGCCTTCGCCGCCATCAACACCGCGGGGACGAGGGTGTATTGGGGTTCCAACTGGGACAGCTTCGTCGCCGACTACTCGGACACGTACCGGGTCGCCCTGCCCGCGGGCTGGGTCCAATCGATGCCGCAATAATGGTTCAGCCGGATTCCCGACGGACCAAGTGCCCGGGATGGTAGCGGCCTGCGCCCCGCAGGCCGGCTTCGACATCAGCGGACGTCCGGCGAAGGCGCCGGCCGCTACACAACACGCGTGGCTTCGGACTGAAACCCTTATCACTTGCGGCCCGTCTCGCGGCACAGGCGATCGAGTTCGGCCTTCATCTTGTCCAACTGGGGTTTGGCCGCGGGGTCCTCGGCCAGGTTGCGTACCTCGATCGGGTCGGCCTTCAGGTCGTACAACTCGTCGAGGTCCTTGATCTCCGGGTAACGCACGTATTTCCAGTCGCGGGTCCGCACACCGACCATCGTGGGAACGCCGGGAAGCCATTCCTCGAGGTAGTATTCGTACAGGAACGACTCCCGCCCCGGCACGTCACCGCCCGCCAGCAACGGCTTGAGCGACCGTCCCTGCACGGACGCCGGGGCGGCGAGGCCGGCAAGATCGAGGATCGTGGGGGCCACGTCGACGTTCAGCACCATCGGGTCCAGCAGCTTGCCCCGCGGCACGCCCGGCCCGGCGACCAGCAGCGGGATGCGGATCGATTCCTCGTAGGCCCAGCGCTTGTCGCCCATACCGTGATGCTCGCCGTGGAAGAACCCGTTGTCGCCGGCGAAAATGACGATCGTGTTACCGAGCTGACCCGCCTCCTTCAGGAGATCGAGCACGCGGCCGACGCTCTCGTCCACCGCGGCCAGGGCCCGCATGTAGTCCATCATCTTGACGTGGTTGGCCGGCCGGGTGCTCCACGGCCCGGCCGGGGGCAGGGCGTCGGGGAGCCGGGCCGGCGCGGGTTTCTTGAACTGACCGCCGCGAATGCGGACCATCCGCTGCCAGCCAGGCCGGCCCGCCAGATTGTCCCGGTAACTCGCCGGTTCCGGCACGGTGACATCCGAGTACAGGTCCTTGTGCCGTTCCGCCGGCGTGAACTCGGCGTGGACGGCCTTGTGCGACAGGTAGAGACAGAACGGCTTGGTCCGCGGCTTCCTCAGCCAGTCCACCGCGTATTGGGTCAGCAGATCGGTCATGTAGCCCGTCGCGGTGAAGTCCCGGCCGTTCTCGTTGAGGGCCGGGTTCACGTACACCCCCTGGCCCCTGAAGCTCAACCAGTAATCGAAGCCCGGCCGCGGCTGGGCCGTCGGGCCCATGTGCCACTTGCCCACGAACGCCGTCTCGTAGCCGTTCTCGTGCAGCACCCGCGGGAACGTCGGCCATTTCGGGTCCAGTTCCTGCTCCTCGTTGGTCAGCACCCCGTGCGAGTGGACGTACATGCCGGTCAAGAACGACGCCCGCGACGGCCCGCAGAGTGACGTGGTCACGAAGGCGTTGGTGAACCGCACCCCGCCCGCGGCGATGCGGTCGATGTTCGGCGTGCGGACGAAGGGGTGCCCGGCGTTGCTCATCGCGTCGTGCCGCAGGTCGTCGATGAGGATGAACACGAAATTGGGCCGCGAGCCCGCGCCGGCCTGGGCCGGGGCGGCCTCGGTCAACGCTGCCTCGGCCGGGGCGGTGCAGAGCGCAAAGAGCATCACGGCCGGCACGAGCGCGGAAACAAACGGGCATTGCTTGCGAGTCATCATTGTGCCTCCATCAGGGATGAGTCGCGACCCTTGTACCGCTTCGGGCCGCGATTGGCAAGCCTGCTCCGAGCGGATACAGTCTCTGGCCGGCAGGAGGTCTTCCCATGAATCGAGCGGTCGCAGCAGTGCTGGCCGGGTGTCTGACGGCGGGTGTCGTGGCCGCGTACGCCGCTGCCCCGCCCAACGTCGTCATCTTCTATACCGACGACATGGGTTCGGGCGACGTCGCATGCTACGGCGCCAAGGACATCAAAACGCCCAACATCGACGCCCTGGCCGCCTCGGGCATCAAGTTCAGCGATTACTACGCCCCGGCCCCGATCTGCTCGCCGTCGCGGGCGGCGATGCTGACCGGCCGATACCCGACCCGCTGCGGCATGTCCAGCCGCAAGAACATCGCCTCGACGCTGGATGCCCCGGGCCTGCCCGGCCGCGAGATCACCATCGCCGAGCTGGCCCGGACGAAGGGCTACGCCACCGCCGCCTTCGGCAAGTGGCACCTCGGCTC
>JACQVT010000220.1 GCA_016209665.1 Planctomycetota bacterium
GCACAAGGCCAGCCAACCGCCGACCGAATGCACCACCGTCGAGCCGGCGAAGTCGAACATGCCCTTGCCGGCCAGCCACCCGCCGCCCCAAATCCAGTGGCCCGAGACGGGGTAGATCAGCATCGAGATAAAAACGCTGTAGATCAGGTAGCAGGAGAACTTCGTTCGCTCGGCCATCGCCCCCGACACGATCGTCGCCGCGGTCCCGGCGAAGACGAGCTGGAAGATGAACTTCGCGTCGAGGCCCACGCTGGTCCACGAGAGCGACGAGAACGTGTCGGCGGCGGTCTCCCTGAGCAGGAACCCACTGGTGCCGAACCACTGGTTTCCGGCCCCGAACATGACCCCGAAGCCGATCAGGTAGAACACGACCGAGGCGAAGCAGAAGTCCAGCAGGTTCTTCATGCAGATGTTGACCGTGTTCTTGGCCCGGGTCAGGCCGGTCTCGACCAGGGCGAACCCCGCCTGCATCCAGAACACCAGGAACGCGGTCACCAACACCCAGACGCTGTCCAGGTCGATGCCGTTGGCGCCAACCTTGTCCATCACCGTCTGGGGCGTGAGCGCTGCTTTCTCCTCCGTCGTCTGGGCCGAAACGCCCGCCGCAAATGCCAGACAGGCGGTCAGCACCATCGCCGGTACCATCCAGCGCCGATACCTGGGCCTCACCAGATCGATCATGCAATCCTCCTCGTTCGCAGAAACTGCGTGCCCCGCGCGCCCGTCATGCACACCGACGGCGGGGAGCCTTCTCGCGCCGCGCGAACGACCGGCGCCGGCACTGTCGACGAGCCTCCAGGGAATGCTCGTCGGACGCGCATGACATCACGTCTGAACCACAAAACAGATATTGGGCCCGCGGTTGGTCACATCCTCGCGACGAACCAAGCGATTGGGCAACACCGCCCTTGGGCACCCGGCGCCTGCGGTCGGGCACTGACAACTAATTGACATCCACCTGCCGCCAGTCTGGACCCGAACCCGGCCTCCGTGTCGGGCCAATGCAGTATTCGACGAGAGATGAGCAATCCACGTGCCAAGCTCACCGCCGCCAGGATGGCACGATTGGGGGCATGATGAACGGCGGCTTGCGTAGAAGCAGCGCACGCACGACGCTGCCGCCCGTTTTGCGCGCACGCCGGGGCGGCAAAGCCCCACAGCGCGGGCTGCGCCCGCAACCCAACGACGCGGCGACGCGGGGAGGGGGGGAAGGGGAGTGTGGGCTTCGAGGATTTGCGTGCCATGAGAAGATCCTGCGGGATAGCTGTGCAAACCCCGTTGCGCGGGGGACATCCCTGCCCGCATTCTTGGGGGGCGGGCATCCTTGCCCGCCTTCGTCGCCGCCCGCTGCGGAGCACGAGTCTTGCCCGGGTTTGTGGGGCAGGCATCCCTGCCCGCCTTCGTCGCCGCCCGCTGCGGACCACGAGTCTTGCCCGGGTTTGTGGGGCGGGCATCCTTGCCCGCCTTCGTCTGGAACCTGCGAGTTCGGGTGTGATCCCGAACTATCCAGCCTCGCCGAAAACGTATCGGACGTGCAGACACATCGCCCCGGCGGCGACCGGAACCACGGCCTTGGTCCGCCGCAGGAACGTCTTCAGCGCCCGGGCCTCGTCCCGGCAGGCGAGGATCGACACGTGCTCCGGGTCGTCGGGCCCGAACCGCGCCGCGACCTGCGATCGAAGGAATAAAGGGGACATTCTGCTTTTCTAATAAAGTAGAATGTCCCCTTTTCCTATCGGTCGCCTTGACATCCCGGACTCACTTGGCGGGCGCGGGCCGCGGCGGCGGGGCCTGATGAGCCTCGAGGCTGACGATGACGCGGACGTCGTCCCCCAGCGCGTCGGGGGCGAAGTTGATGCCGAAGTCGCTGCGTTTGATGGTGAATGTGGTTTCGAAACCCACCATCGCCTCCCCCTGCATGCCCTTGCCGGCGCCGGTGAACTCGACCTTGGCGGTCAGGGGCCTGGTGACCCCGCGCAAGGTAAGGTCGCCCGTCACCTCGATCGTGGTGTCGTCGAGCTTCCTGGCCGACGTGCTCTTGAAGGGAAGGGTCCGGTACTTCTTCGTGTCGAAGAAGTCCGGGCCCTTCAGATGGGTGTTGCGCTTGGCGTCCTTTGAATCGATGCTGTTGGCATTGACACGAACATCGAACGACGTCGCCTCGGGCCGGGCGGCATCCCAGGTCGCCGTTCCCGAGATGTCGTTGAAGCGGCCCCAGAAGTAACTCACATCGAGGTGTTTGATGCGGAAGACGGCCGAGGAGTGGACCGAATCGATCCGGTAGACCTGCCCACCCGCCGTTTCCTGAGCGAGAGCAGGCAGCAGCGTCAGCGTGACAACGGATGCGAGCACGAGGCACAGCGTTCTGCACATGAAACGTTCCTTTCCTGGTTTGCGAGTGTCGATCGCCCCACGTCCCCGCTCCTGACTCCGGTCGAGTTGGCGTCCGGGGTGCAGGCGAGCACGGTCCTCGTATGATAGCGCGGCAACATCGGGCGGACCCAGCACGTCCAACGCCCAGCGGAATCGGCGTTCCAGGACGACGGGAGCACCGCGGGCGTGTAAGATGGAAGCAGCGGGTATGACCTCCCGGCTGCATCCGCGCCCGCCCAGCACGGGCCACGCAGCATTCAGCCGGCATCGGCCGTACCTTCGAGATGGGAAGCCGCCGATGAACAACGCAGGTCTGACGCGCCCCCGCCGGCCTGGCCCTACGCGAGAGTCCCCACACCAGCGTCCTCGCCGCCGGTCCGGCTTCACGCTGATCGAAGTCCTGGTCGTGGTGGCCATCATCGCCCTGCTGGTCGCGATCCTGCTGCCCTCGCTGGCCCGGGCCCGGGACCTGGCCCGCCAGTCGGTGTGCTTCTCGAACTGCCACCAGATGAGCGTGGCCCTCACGCTGTACACGATCCATCACCGCCATTACCCCGGTCACCACAGCGGCAAGGTGATCTACTGGCCGCCGCGGCTGCTCAGATACGTCGGCAAGCAGAATCGCGTCTTTTGGTGTCCGAACGCCCCGCCCGAGACCTACTGGAACGGCAAGGACCAGATCCTCTCGCAGAAGCCCGCCGCCGGGGCCAAGAACCAGATCGGCACATTCTCCTACGGCTACAACGACTGGGGCGTGGGTGACTCGATCAAAGGGTTCACGAACCTCGGCCTGGGGGCCTGGGTAGGCCACGCCACCAATGGTGAGTTAAAGGTCGACAAGGTCAAGCGGCCGCAGGAAATGATCGCCATCGCCGACAACGACGTGAACAAGGACAACCTCTACAGCAACAAGGTCAACAATTTCGACACCGCCATCGACCCCAACACGAAGGAAGCGGGCGAGTATCCCGGCGACCGGCACCGCAAGGGGGCCAACGTCGCCTTCTGCGACGGCCACGCCGAGTGGCTGCTCCAGAAGGCGCTCATCGAGCCCCGCAAGCGCATGCGCCAGCGGTGGAACAACGACTTCAAAAACCACTGCGCCCTGTGGGAGGACCTGCCCGCCGCCATGCCCTGCTCGCCCGGCGAGTAGCCGACGAGGTGATCCACCGTTGGAGCCTTTCCCAAAACCCTGAAACCGGACCGGCTTCCAAGCCGGTCCCACATGGGTCTTGGATAGGCTTTTATTTGAGGGCCTTCACCAGGCCATCGGTCGTGAGGGCTCTGACACCCGTCTGGACAGTGGAGATGTCGCCTCCTGCGCCCGCGCTGGCGGCGCGATGGACGATGAAGGATGAGACGTCGTAATTGCGGATCGACGCGGCCAGCCGGGTCAGCGGCGCGGCCATCTTCGGTCGGACGGTGCGGGTCGCCTTCGCCTCGGCAAGCAGCAGGCGGCGAGGGCCGGCGGGCACGACGAAGTCGACCTCGAGTCCCTGCTGATCGCGGAAGAGGTACAGGGCTTTCGGTCGGCCCGCGTTGAGTTGGGCCTTGACGATCTCGGCGGCGACGAAACCCTCGAACAGCGGACCCAGGAAAGGCGAGCGAGCCAGCAGGGCCTCGGACTCGATCCCGAGCAAGTGGCAGGCAAGCCCGGAGTCGAGGAAATACAGCTTGGGCGACTTGATCAGGCGCTTGCCGAAGTTCTCAAAGAACGGCGGCACGAGGATGATCTGGCCGGTGATTTCGAGGATGCTCAACCATTCGCCGATCGTGGGGACGGAGACCCCGAGCGGCGCGGCCAAGTCGGATCGGTTCAGGATGGCCCCACACCGGCTGGCCACGAGGGCCAGGAACCGGCGGAACGTGCCGAGGTCGCGGATGGAGCTGACGGCCCGGACGTCGCGTTCCAGGTAGGTCTGGACGTAGGACCGGAACCATGTCCGGGCGGATCGCGGGGCGGCCAGCACCTCCGGGAACCCGCCCTTGAGGAGGGAGGCTTTCGGCGTCTCGACGTGGGAGAGGGGCAGGAGCTGAAACACGGCCGCCCGCCCGGCCATCGACTCGGTGACGCCCCTCATCAACGGGGCTTCCTGGGAGCCGGTGATGATCCACTGGCCCTTGCGGCGTGGTGAGGCATCGACCCGCGATCGGACGTAGTTGAGCAGCTCCGGCACGTTCTGGATCTCGTCCAGGATGGTCGGCGTCCTGACCTCCTCCAGGAAACCGCGGGGGTCGCTCCGCAGGCGGCCGATCACGTCGGGGTCCTCGACCAGGTGATAGGACGCTGTCGGGAAGAGCCGGCGCAGGAGGGTGGTCTTGCCCGCCCGGCGCGGACCGGTCAGGATGAGGGCCGGGAAATGCCGTGCCGCCTTGACCAGCTCATCCGCGATCTGACGAGGCACGAATCGCATTGTGAGAATTCTAAACCGGCGGTTTAAAAAACTCAAAGCGCTGGGCGAGGATGGGGTGCGGCGGATGGACGCCGAGGCGGGGGACGGAAGGGAGAAGGCAGGAGACAGGAGACAGAAGACAGAAGAGAGAAGAGAGAAGAGAGAAGGCGGGCTGGAAGCCCGCCCCCCCAGAGACAAAGACGCGGGGACGCGGGGACGCGGGGGCAGGTTCGTTCTGGGCCCCCGGCGGGTGGCGGCGGGCACGGGATTGCTCGAAGCCACAGACCGTCATACAGTTGGAATGACCGCGACGGGGCGCGGCCGGACGATGGAGGCACCCTTCGAGAGGGCTCAGGCCACGGCGGTGTGCGCTGGCGGCTGGGGCGACAGCAGTGGCCGCAGGCACGGCTACCGACGAGGCCAAGACAAGGAGATGGACATGGCTACGGCGAGGGCGGGCCGGGTCGATCGCATGATCGCCAGGACGGTCAAGCGGATCGTCGAGCAGTTCCATCCGGAGCGGGTGATCCTGTTCGGCTCGCACGCGCGTGGGGACGCCGACCCGGACAGCGACGTCGATCTGCTGGTGATCATGCCGGTGGAAGGCTCTAAACGCGAGAAGGCGGTTGAGATCGGTGTGGCCGTGCACGACATTCCGGTCCCGAAAGGCATCATCGTGAGCACGCCCGAGGAGTTCGAGTGGCGGAAGGAAATCGCGGGAACTATCGAGCGTCCCGCGGCGCGTGAAGGGAAAGTCGTGTATGCCCGATCATGAACGCGTGCGGCAGGTGGTGAGGGAATGGGTGCTCACACCCGCTATCCTGGGGATTACGAGCCGATTTCATTGGCAGAGGCTCGGCGGGCAGTGCAGATCGCCCGGCGGGTGCGCAAGGAGATCCGAAGCCGGCGGCCTACCGAAGTGCTTCGTAAGCGGCGCTGATGCCGCGAGGGCGGCACAGGATTGAGTCGGTGTACCAAGGCCGCGAAGAGGCACCGACGAGACGCCGGGGCCACACGGGTCTTTGGGCGGACTCAAGGACTCACGCCGAGGGCGAGTTCCGATGCTCCGGGGATGGCTGGGCCGGTGCCATTGGGCCATCGCGCGGCGGCTGAGGTGATGCGTTGTGGTCGCGGGCGGCGGGCGGCCGCGGCGGCGAGCAGGGCCAGGCCAGCCAGCGCGGGGGGTTCCGGGATGGTCGTCACCATGAGCTTGGGGGTGAGCGGGTCACCGGCGGGGATGATGGGTCCGGTGAAACCGAAGATCTCCTGGGGTACCGGCGGCGGCGTGGCGGTAGGCAGCGTTCCGCCGAGGATGAGTCGGCTGCCGACGAAGATGTTCAAGTAGCCCAGGCC
>JACQVT010000229.1 GCA_016209665.1 Planctomycetota bacterium
CTTCTCGCCCGACGGCAGCCGCGTCGCCTCCGGAAGCAGCATGTCTGCCGCCAGCCGCGATGCCCAGGGCACGCTGAAGGTCTTCGACCTCGCCGGCGGCGAGGAAGTCCTGTCGCTCCGCGGCCACGATGGCCTCGTGGAGGCCCTGACGTTCAGCCCCGACGGCACGCTGTTGGCTTCCGCCGGTACCCCGCGCGCGCCGGCGTTCGGTATCGAATCGGACCGCACGCTCAAGGTCTGGAACGCAACCACCGGCGAGGAGTTGTGCACCTACTCGGCCCATCACCGCGGCGGCCGGGCCGTGGTCTGGAGTCCCGACGCAGCCCGCATCTACTCCGGCGGGATGGACGGCCGACTCAAGGCTTGGCCTAGCACCGCCCCGCCCGAAGCCCGAGTGCTCCACGGTCACACGGGCCCCGTGTTCCGCGTCACGTTCTCGCCCAATGGAAAGCGACTGGCCTCGTGTGGCGGATCGGGCGAGGGCAGCCGTCCGGACGGCCAAGCGCCCGACAATGCCGTCCACGTCTGGGACGTCGAAACGGGATCGCAGTTGCTCGTCCTGGCCGAGCACACCAGTACGGTGCTCGCCCTGGCGTGGGGCCCCGAGGGCAAGCGCATCGCCTCCGGCGGCGTCGATCGCACCATCCGCGTGTGGGACGTCGACACCGGAACCCGGCAACGCCAGTTCGCCAACCAGGACGGTGTCGTCGAGGGCCTTGCCTTCTCGCCCGACGGAACGCTGGTGGCATGTGCCGCCGGGAACGCCGCCGCGCTTTGGGACCTCGCCGACACCCGCGTCCACGCGCGGCTGGCGTTGCCCGACCCGCTGCACACGATCGCGTTCAGCCCCGACGGCGCGTGGGTGGCCGCAGGCTCCACCGCCGGCACCATCACCCTGTGGGACGGCAAGTCCGCCGCCGGAAATCGCTCGATCCCGACCGGCCTGAGCCTGACGCGGGTCTGCTTCAGCCCGGATTCCCGGACCGTCGCCGCCGCTCACACCAACGGCACCGTCACGTTGTGGGACGTGGCCACCGGCCGCCAGACCGCCGTGATGACCGGTCCGGACCGCACCGTCCAGTGGCTCGACTTCAGCCCCGATGGCCACCGGCTGGCCTCGTGCACCACCGATATGATGTTGAAGGTCTGGGACGTCCCCAGCGCCACCGAGGTCTACACCATCCGCGCTCACGCCGGCCCCGTCACCTGCGCCGCCTTCTCGCCCGACGGCACCACCATCGCCACGTGCGGCCAGGACGGCCTCATCAAGCTCTGGGAGGCTCCCCGCACCCCTTCCACCCGCCCCGCTCCGTTTTCTACGGGCGGGTAGGGCGGGGCCACTCGACGCCGGTGTAACTCGCGTCGAGGGACCAACCGCATTATACTGACAGCATGGCTGCTGAGAGCCTGGAACGCCTGCTTCTCCGCGATTCGCTTCCGCCGTTCCGTGTCGTGCTCGAGAGCGGCGGCTACGACAACGTCATGAAGCCCGGATCGGCGGTGGTTCTCGTCTCCGAGGCAGTCGCTACCTTTCCCGGCGTCGAGCGTCGGGCTTGTCTTCCTCCGTTCCGCGTCCCCGGTTTGGACGACCTGTCATGACCAGAGAAGAGGTCCTCAAACGCCTGGATGCCAACAAGGACAAGTTGAAGGTTTTCGCCGTAGCTGGATTGGCGGTATTCGGTTCGGTCGCCCGTGATCAGGCTCGGACCGACAGTGACGTCGACATTCTTGTCGAGTACCAGCCAGACGCGCGTGTCGGCCTCTTCGCCTTCGTCCGCCTGCAACGCTTCTTGAGCGAACTGCTCGGGGCTCGGGTCGACTTGGTCACGCCGGCCGCCTTGCGGGAGGAAATGAAAGACCAGATCCTGCGGGAGGCCATCCGTGCCGCCTAGACACTGGAAGCTGCGAGTCGCGGACATTCTGGACGCGATCAGTGCGATCCGGCAGTATACGGCCGGCATGGACTACGACGCATTCTCGGCCGACAGCAAGACCGTCGACGCGGTCATTCGAAACATCACGGTCATCGGCGAGGCGGCACGTTGCATCCCGTCTGACATCGTCGACGCAACCCCTGCCATTCCCTGGAAAGACATGCGAGAGATGCGAAACATCGTAGTTCACGCCTATTTCGGGGTAAACAGACGGATTCTCTGGGACACCATTCAGATGGACCTCTCACCCTTGGTGCCGCTCCTGGAGGAGCTGCGCCGACAGAACGAAGGAGACACGCAGTAAGTCGCTGCCGGCAGAACTTATCCCGGAGAGTCGATGACGAAAAAAGTGTGCTATAATTCGCCAGGTAGCAGCGCTTCCGGGTGGTGATACCTATGGCTGAGACGCTTAAAGCACTGCTGTCGCGGAACACCATGCCGTCGGCCCCCGAGTTGGTCCTCGACGAGGGTGACGGCGTGATCCGCTGCGTGGCCTGCGGCCACCGCTGCCGCATCGCCCCCGGCAAGTCCGGCGTCTGCCGCGTCCGCTTCAACGAGGACGGCCGGCTCCTCGTGCCCGCCGGCTACGTCGCCGGCGTCCAGGTCGACCCCATCGAGAAGAAACCGTTCTTCCACGCCTTCCCCGGCCACGACGCCCTGTCCTTCGGCATGTTGGGCTGCGACCTGCATTGCTCCTACTGCCAGAACTGGGTCTCCAGCCAGTCGCTCCGGGACGATGCCGCCGTCGCCCCGCCCAACTTCATCGCGCCCGACGAGATCGTCGCCCTCGCCCTCGAGCGGGGGGCCCCGGCCATGGTCAGCACCTACAATGAGCCGCTCATCACCGCGGACTGGGCAATGAAGGTGTTCCGCCTCGCCCGAAGGCAGGGCGTCGTCTGCGGCTTCGTCTCCAACGGCAATGCCACCCCCGAGGTGCTGTCGTATATCCGCCCCTGCGTCGACCTCTACAAGGTCGACCTCAAGTGCTTCGACGACCGCAACTACCGCAAGCTCGGCGGGACGCTCAAGAACGTGCTCGACACCATCGGCCGACTCGTCGACATGGGTTTCTGGGTCGAGATCGTCACCCTCATCGTGCCCGGCTTCAATGACGGCGATGAGGAACTGACGAACATCGCCCGCTTCCTCGTCGGCGTCTCGGCCGACATCCCCTGGCACGTGACCGCGTTTCACCCCGACTACAAGATGACCGACCCGCCCCGCACGCCCGTGTCC
>JACQVT010000230.1 GCA_016209665.1 Planctomycetota bacterium
GCGATAACGGCATCGACCTGTTCTACCCAAGCAGGTTCCCCCCGTGTACCACCGGCCCCTCGATCACCTGCAACGTGACGGGCCTGCTGGCGGCTCGTTTGCTCCCGGCCGACGGCAACGGTCTGATCGCCGCGGATTTCGACAGCGACTTCGACGTGGACGCGGCCGATTTCGCATCGTTCCAACGCCATGTCTATGATTCGTCAATCGCCTGGATTCGACGTCGCTGGCGCGACCTCGCGGCGGTATAGGTGGAACCTACCAGTGAATGGGTCGATGAACTTGCGTCCATCCTTCGCGAGACCCTTGTCGACTTCGGCCACCGCCGCCGATGGCAACAGATAGTCCTGGCCCCCGATCCGGACGGCATAGAGTGTCCGGTAAGAGAGGGGGAAGTATTCCTTCACCGGACGATTCAGGCTGAGCACGCCGCCAGAGTAATCACCGATCCGCTTGAGCCGGTAGTTGTAGAGACACCCTCCGCTCGCAAAACTCACTTGGTAGTGCCCATCGTCGGTCTTCGTGATGGCGAGCCTGCTATAGTCAAGACCTCGGGAGAGCGTCCAGTTGCCCGCAATGTTCATCTCAGGGTAGCGGATGGAGTCCATCGGCCGGTCGGATTCCCGGGCCGCTGGCTGCCAATGGTCCAATTCCTGTTCAACGAGTTTGGACATGCGCTCCTCCGCCATTCTGGCCCATTCTCGTTCATCGAGTTGACGCGGTTGCCCAGGAGTTGTTGTCGGCGGAACTGCGGTTGAGGCCCTGCTTGTGGGTCGTGGAGATGTGCTCAGCGCCCCTTCCTTCTCTTCCTCGGGGCAGCCTGCTCCGCAGATTCCAAGCGTCAGGCACAGGAAGAATGGGATTGAGCGGTTCATGTGGGAGGATCCTCGGGCTTTCCCTCCCAGGCCTTATAACCCGAGCCGGATAGACGGGTGCAGGCCCACCGGCCACGCAGCCGACTCGATGGACCCGGGCGCAGCAGGATTTCCGTTGAGGCGGGCCGTCGGGCAAGGGGTGGGCGATGTTCAGGGCGCTACTCAATCCCGTCGCCCCCAGTTCTGGACTCTCAGTCCCTTGACGCGGCGGAATTCGCGCTCGTTGCTCGTGACCAGGGTCACGTTCAACGAGCGGGCATGGGCGGCGATGAGCGTGTCCAGGGGGCCGATCGGGGTTCCTGCCCGTTCGAGGTCCGCGCGGATGCGTCCGTAGGCGGCGGAGGCCCAGTGGTCGAACGGGAGGACGGACAACGGCAGGATCGTTTTGGCGAGGGCGATACGATTCCGTTGCGGGTCGGAGCTGCGGGCGACGCCGTACTCCAGTTCCGCCAGCGTGATCGAGGACAGTCCCACTTCGCCGGGATCGTGTGATCGCAGCCGCGTCGCAGCCCGAGCCGCCCGACGGCGGATGATGTCCACGCAGATGCTGGTGTCGAGGAGGTAGCGGATCACAACGGGCTTCGCCTCTCCGGCCGCTTGGGCTGGCTGCGGTCAGCCATGAAGTCGTCGGTGAACTGTTGCAGGCCTTCCTCGAACAGCTTCCAGGCCTTGTCGCGCGGATAGAGAATCACCATTTCGCCCAGGCGGGCGATGCCGACCTCTTCGGCGTCGAAGCGGTAGTCCTTCGGCAGTCGAACCGCCTGGCTGCCGCCGGTGCTGAAGATTCTGGCGGTATCCATGGGCAGACCTCCCACTGATATATACTGTGATATATACCATGGACGCCCGGCCCCGGTCAAGCCTCAAGGGCGATCGGCGTCATTCCTTCGGCAGGTGGTGCAGGAGGACGACGGTCATATCGTCGGGGTGGTGGCCGTTGGTGAAGAACGGGGTCAGCTCGTCGGTGATGTCCTGGATGGTCTGGGCGGGGCGTTGGCCGAAGCCGTCGCAGACCATCTCGATGAAGCGTTTCTCGCTGAAGCGTTCGCCGGCGGCGTTGATGGCGCTGGCGACGCCGCGGGTGTACAGGGCGAGGGTCTCGCCGGGAGCGAGGTGGTCGACCTTGGAGACGTACTCGTAGTTGCGGATGCGGCCGATGCTGGGACCGTCGGCGCCGGCGACGAGCCGAGGCTCGCCCTTGGTGTTGACGATGAACCCGCCGATGCGGCCGGCCCGGGTATAGCGGAACTTGCCGGTGGGCGGGTCGATGACCAGGAACAGGGCGTCGACGGTGGCGGGGTCCTTCTCGTCGTACATCAGCCAGTTGAGCGTGCGGGCCAGGGCATGGGGCGGGTCCATGTGCAGATAGCCGACGCGGAACGTCGAGTGCAGGCGGGCCATGGCCAGGGCGAGAGATGCCCCCGTGCCGTTGACGTGCCCGAGCATCAGGGCCGACATGTTCGTGTCGGGGTGTTTCATGATGTCGTAGACGTCGCCCGGATTCTCCTGACCCGCTCGCCCGTAGGCGGCGAGTTGGAGGTTCTTGAACGCCGGTCCGCCCTTGGGGTCGAGGATGGTCTGGATGGTGTGGACGAGGCCGGTCTCGGCGGCGGTCTGGCCGGCCGTCCGCTGGTTGCGCTCCTCGAAGACGGCGTCGAGCTTGGCGGCGATGTGGCAAGCCAAGGCCGACAGCAGGTCGAGGTCCACCAACTGGAACCGCTTGTTGCCCCGCCGGCGATCGACGTAGATGAGCCCGAGGTTGCCGGTGGAGGTCCGCAGGGGGACGGCCAGGGCCGAGCAGATCTCGCCTTGGGCGATCTTGCGGACGCAGATGTGCTGGGTCCGCTCCAGGCAGCGGTACTGGAGGAGATCGAGGATCGGCGTGCCCGCCGTGCTGTGGCCCGAGGGCAGCTTGCCCGCGACCACGTCCAGCTCGCCGACCGGCTTGCGGCGCACGCCGATCCAGGCCATGCGGGCCCGGAAGGCCTCCAGGAGCATGGTCAGCGAGGCCTCCACCAGTTCGTGGGGGTCGCGGGCGGTCGAGACCTCCACCGCCAGCCGGGAGGCCCGCGTCAGTTGCTCGGGCGAGAGGTTCAACAGCTCGTGGTGGCGTTTGACGACGGCCGTCGGCGGCAGAGGGAACTGCTTGATCTTGGCGAGTTCGTCGGGGCTGACATGGGCATCCTCGGCGACGTCCGGCACCGGTTCGTCCTCGGGCAGCGAGACCGTGATCTCGTATTCGTCGAGGCCCAGCACGTCGTTGTGGCCGAGCGTACGGCGCTCGTTGAGGGTCCCGTCGTTCACCAACAGCGGCGATTCGGGGTCGAGCTTCTCGATCCGCCAGCGGTCGTCGCCGTCGAGGGTGATGCGGGCGACGTAGGCGCTGATGTCCTCGCCGCTCAGGCGGACGGTGCAGTCCGATTGGGACCCGATGACGACCTCGTCGTCCTCGAAGGTGAACTCGGCCAGGACCTCGTTGGTTTTCTTTACCGTGAGTCGCATGTCGGCTCGCCACCACAGCCCGGGCCGCCGTGACTCAGCCCAGCGCCGGGCCAGCATAGCGGATTTGCCTTTGCCAATCACGACCCCCCGACGGCCCTGCAACCGCCCGCGGCCTTACCGGGGGTCCGGCGGATCTTGTGGGCTGGCCGCGTCACGGACGCAACGCCGGCCTGGCCCGTCACCCGACGGCTGCTCAAGACGACCGCGGGCGGACCCGGTCGCACCCGGATCGGCGTTTCGGCAAGAGCGGTTGAAGATGGCTTCGCTGGCGGAAAACGAAGCCAACCTCACTCCATTGCCGCTTCACGAAAA
>JACQVT010000231.1 GCA_016209665.1 Planctomycetota bacterium
GGCCCGCACCGTGGTCATGATCAAGCGCAGCCTCAGCCCCGGATTCGCCGGCATCCCCAACCCCCTGTTCGCCGCCGACAACACCCTGATGTTCTTCGCCGACGGCAAGAAGGCGGTCATGGACCTCGTCGCCGCGGTCAAGGATCTCTGACCCGTGCGCCTCCTGGCCGCGCTCCCGCCGCCTTCGCCCGAACGGACGTGCGCCACTAGGCCCGCAAGGTGTCAACCGCCCCGCAGGGGCGGCAGTGAATAGCCCAGGGCGTGAGCCCTGGGAACACGGACCGCATCACCAATCATGGTTTTTTCTTTCTCCATGAGGGCGGCGAAGCCGCCCTCATGGAGAAAGAGTTTCTTGACTGGTCCTTGAATCCCCAGGGCTTGCGCCCTCGGCTTTTGACGATCGCCCCGTTCGGGGCTTGCCACGCTTCCTGCCGGCGAAGGGCAAGCCCGGAACGCAGGAGCCGACGCAGACTGAGCCGCGCGGTCCAATTCGAGGTAACCAGCACGAGGCGCAAGCGAGTGCGCACGGATCGGGACGCGCTCCGTGAGGAGCACTCGCTTGCGCTTCGTGCTGGTACATGATTGGTTCTGCGTTCCGAAGTGGCCCGCTAGGGCGGGACGGCAAACGACATCGGATCGACGTCCTCCATCGCTCGGCGGATGGCAACGGCACCGCCTTGGCGGTGGTGCCGGAGGCACCAGTCGTAGAAGCTCGCGAATCGCTGGCGGAACAGGTCGACGCCAAACTGGCGGGCGTGGGCCTGAATTCGGTCCGCCGGCCACAGCTCGGCAGCACCGGACCGGCAAGATGCCGGTCCCACACCGGATGCCGCCTTTCCCGCATCGAATGACCGGCTGGAAGCCGGTCCCACACCGCGTTCGAAACGTTCGATGGTGTTGGCGAGGGCGTCGACCTTCGGTTCGTCGAAGAATAGACCGGTGCAACCGTCGAGCACGGTCTCGGTTGCTCCGCCGGCGCGGTAGGCGATGACAGGTCGGCCCGCGGCCATCGCCTCGACCGGCGTCAGGCCGAAATCCTCCTCGCCGCAGAACAGCAGGGCCCGGCAGCGGCGCAGGTGGCCGCGGACCACCTCATCGGACTGCCAGCCCAAAAAGTGGATGCACCCCGCCGCACGACGACGGATGTCGCCCAGCAGCGGGCCGGCGCCGATGACCACCAGCGGCCGACCCAGCCGACCACACGCCTCGACGGCCAGATCGACCCGCTTGTAATGCACGAGTTCGCTGACCACCAGATAGTAGTCGTCGGGCTCCGGCAAGGGCGGGGGGAAAACCACGTCCACCGGTGGGGCGATCACGATGCTCGGCCGGCCGTAATGGCGGCGGATGCGGTCGGCGACGTGCCGACTGTTGGCCACAAAGGCGTCCACGGTGTCGGCGGCCAGGCGGTCCTGCTCGCGGAGGCGGGGGGCTGCCAGCCGCAGGCCCAGGCGACCGAGCGGGCCGGCCTGCCGGTAGTATTCGTCGTACAAGTCCCAGACGTACCGCATCGGCGTGTGACAGTAGCAGATCTTCAGGGCGCCGGGCCGCGTGCGAATGGCCTTGATGACGGCGGCGTCCGAGCAGATGACCACGTCGTAGGCCGTCGCGTCCATCGAGCGGGCGGCGGCGGTCAGCAGCGGCAGGGCCTTGCGCTGAAGGCTGGAAATCCAGTTGAACCGCTGCAGCCACGAGCACCGGATGTCGCGCTGCCGCAGCGTCGTGTCAAGCTGGTCGCGGTTGGCGAGCAGAGCGTACACGGGAGCATCGGGGAACATGCCGGCCAGCACCGACACCGTCTTCTCGCCGCCACGCATGGACATGAGCCAGTGGTGAGCGAGGGCGACGCGAACCGGCGGGGGCGACTCCGAAGTGTCCGGCATGTCGGCATTGTCCGGCCCGTTACGGTGGAGGGCAAGCCGAGCGGCGGTGCGGACACGACTCATCGTTTCTTGCGTGGGGCGGCGCCGGGTGGTCCAATAGCAGGGCGAGGCGAGAGCGTGGTTTGCGTGGTCCCGCACAAGGGGCAGGCGGATGGCGGCGAGAATCATCAACGGCAACCAACTGGCGGAACGCATCCAGGCCGACGTGCGGGCCCAGGCACAGGCCATGCGGGCCCAGGGGCATCCGCTCAAGCTGGTGGCCGTCCTCGTGGGCGAGCCCCCGGCCAGCATGGTGTACGCCCGCTCGCAGGCCCGCCAATGCGAGAAGCTGGGGATCGAGTACGAGCTGGTCCAGTTGCCGGTCGAGTGCGACGGTCCCTGCGTGGGCCGGCATATCGACGAGTTGAACGCCGACCCCCGCGTGACGGGCATCATGCTGCACCTGCCGATGCCGCCGTGGATCAATCCGCACGAGATGCAGTACCGGATCGACCCCTACAAAGACGTCGAGGGGGTGAACCCGGCCAACATCGGCCTGGTGTTCTACGATCATCCGATCATCGCCCCGTGCACGGCCCTGGCGGTGGTCGAGATCATCAACGAGACCAAGATGACCCTGCGGGGGGCCAACGCCGTGGTCGTCGGACAAGGGGCGATCGTGGGGCGGCCGATCAGCGTGCTGCTGGCTCAGCGCGAGGCCACCGTGACCGCCTGCAACGAGTTCACGCCTCACTTGGCGGCCCACACGTCGCAGGCGGACCTGCTGGTGGTGGCGGCGGGCAAGCCGGGGTTGATCTCGGCACCGCACGTCAAGCCCGGCGCGGTGGTGATCGACGTGGGCATCAACCGCGTGCCGGGCACCGACGGCGAAGGCAAACCCGTGTCGCGAACGGTGGGCGACGTGGATTTCGAGGCCGTCCGGGCGATCGCCGGGGCCCTCACCCCGGTGCCGGGAGGCGTCGGCCCGGTCACCGTGACCATGCTCCTGCGGAACACGGTCGAGGCGGCCCGCAAGCAGATGGAGCGAGGCAGGACGTGACCACCGTCAGACGACGCCAGCTTCTCGGATGGCCCCGGCTGCTCTCGGCGGCGGGAGTCGCCACGATTGCGGCAACGGTGGGGTTCCCCGACGCCTCCGCGGCCAGCACCGCCCCCGCCGCATCGCAGCCGGCGGGGCGGGTGGTCGAGTTCCACCCCAACGTGCGGATCGACTACCGCCGGCGGCAGGTCGAGGTGGACGCCAAGGTCACGCTCCGGGAGGGCTCCCTCGAGTTGTTCGCCTGTTCGCCCGGCACCCGCGAGTACGAGAGCATTGTGGTCGTGCTGACCCGCCCGCTGTTCGTGTTCCAGGCGTTAGGCTTGCTGGGCCTGACGCCGGGGCACCCACTACGAATGCTGCCCGACGGGGCGATCGAACCGGCCGACGGCGAGCCGATCGAGGCCGAGGTCCGCTATCAGGCGGACGGCAAGCTGCTGACGGTACCCATCGAGGATTGGCTTCGGCTGTCGGGCCAGCGGGGCCCCCTTCCGCGGCAGCCCTGGGTGTTCTCCGGATCGTTCCCCATCGAGGGGGGTGCCATCGCCGCCGACGAGGAGGGGACGGTGGTGGCGGTGGTCGACTTTGCCTCCGCCGTTGTCGCCCTGCCGCATCACCACACGGCCGACAACGCCGATCTGTGGCTCGAACCCAACACGCCGGCGATCCCGCCCGTGGGCACGCCGTGCACCCTCATCCTTCGCCGCGGCCCCTGGCGGTTGCGGCTTGACGAGATCGGTCGGCTGTATCTGGCCGGTCGGCCCATCACTCTGACCGAACTGGCCCGGCGGCTGCGAGGAGCCGTCCAGGACGCGCCCGGAGTGAAGGTCGATCTGGATGTCGCTCCCGGTTGTGCCGCGGAAGATCGCCAGCGCGTCAGCGACGTGCTGGGCGACCTGGGCATCAAGCCCTTGGAGCGCATCACCTCGCGTCCCAGCAGTGCCGCGGCGTCCCGCCCGAAGGCCGACGCGGATGACAGCACTGCCCTGCTGCGTTGGGCGGGAGGGCGCCTGTCCACCACGCGGCCGGATGATCACCCCAATGCTGAAACCCCGCCCAGGTAGATGCGCCGCCGCCGTGTAGCCCAGCCGCCCTCGGCTGGGTTCAGCAGGGGCCGGAAGGCACAGTCCACGGCGACCGTGCCACGATCTGTTGCCGCGCCCTTCGGCACAGGCCGATAACGCGACCGTGTCAAGACCCCACGCGCAACTCCTCCACGCGAGAAAAAGACTTCTCCGTTGATGATTTTCGGGAAAAAAGTTCCCGGTGCCGTCTTGCCTTGGACCGATAGCTATAGTACAAAATCGCTCGACATGTTCGGACGGAGCCGAAACATGGGCAGTTCCAAGTCGCATCGCACCCAGGCGATCGAAGCGATGCAGCGCAACAAACGAATGGCACGGACGCTGGGATGCCTTGTCGCCTCGATGACCTTGGGCGCGGCCCTGCTCGACTGGGTCCAACCCAAACGCTCGAACGCGACCGGCAACCGAACCGAGCTGATGAGCATCGTCCGGCAGGGCGTCGTCCCCGGAAACTGGCGCAGCATCCAACTGGATCCCGAACCCCCCGGCCGACCCCCCAATCGCTCCCATTTCGTCATCAATCCCGACGGGCGGACCTTGCCCACCGACCTGTGGGAGACGCAACAGTCGATCGGCAATGAAGGGATTGTCCGCGTCGGTCTTCTGGCGTCCGATAATTCCAACGAGGTTACCTCTCGGCAGTTGTCAGCCGCCCAGGCCTTGGTCTGCCAACTGCAGAACGAATGCGCCATCGAAAACCAGCACATCCACTACGACATGCTCGCCGTTCCGGTGGTCCCCGAGCCGGACCGCAGCAACCCTCTGCCCACTCCACCGCGGTCCTCGCGCCATCGCTGAGCGCCCTCGCCATTGCCTTCCCCAGCCGGCATCCTACGCGAACGGTTTCTCCGCCCCTGCCGATCACAACGTAAGCTAAGCCACGCAGCCAGCCGATGATGTGAACGTTTTCGCGATGGTTGACGGTGTACTTGGGGGGCTCTTACAATAGCCTCAAACAACGTGCCCGTCTCCCGACCAAGTGGCCCGTTGAGGCCTTGGAAGAACGGTCCTGCCGATTTCGGGATTTGTTAGGTGAGCTTCACGGTATCTGGGTATACCATTTACGAACGTCTTGGCACCGGTGCGCGGGCGACCATCTGGCTGGCTGAGAACCAGCGCACCGGTGAGATGGTTGCGCTCAAGCGAGTGGTCCGCCGAGCCACCGATGACGACCGGTACCTGGTGCAGGCCGCCAA
>JACQVT010000223.1 GCA_016209665.1 Planctomycetota bacterium
GAGGCCTGCGAGTACGACCGTTCGTTTCATAACCTGCGGCCGCGGATCGCCGCTGTTTTAAACGTCGAGGAAGACCACCTCGATTATTACCGCGACCTCGAGGAGATCATCGGGTCGTTCCGCGGGTTCGCCCAACGGGTGCCCGCGGACGGGCTGCTCGTGGTCAATGCCGAGGACCGAAACGCCGTCCGGGCCGTGAGCGGGCTGAGCGTGAACGTTCAGACCTTCGGTTTCGGCGGCACGGCGGATTGGCAGGCCAAGGTGCTGAGCGTTGTTCGCGGCCGGTTCCGCTTCGACGTGTACTTCCACGGCGAGAAGATGGCCGAGGTCATGATGGCCATCCCCGGACGACACCACGTGAGCAACGCCCTGGCCGCCTTGGCCATCTGCCATCGTTGCGGCGTCGACGCACAGGTGGCCGCCGGGGCGATCGGCCGGTTTCGCGGCGCCGATCGGCGGCTGACGTTGCGGGGCGAAGTGGCCGGCGTGTCGGTGGTGGACGATTACGCTCACCACCCGACGGAAATCCAGGTGACGCTCAAGGCGGCCCGCGAGTTCTATGCCCCCCGCCGGATGTACGTCGTGTTCCAGCCGCATCAGCACTCGCGGACGCGGTTCCTGCTCAGCGATTTCGCCCGCAGTTTCTCGGCCGCCGACGTGGTGGTGGTGCCGGACATCTATTTCGTGCGGGACAGCGAGTCCGAACGCGACCTGATCGCGGCCACCGACCTGGTCAACCAGATTCATTCGCGCGGCGGTGAGGCCCGTTACGAGCCGGACTTCGATCGCATCGTGGCCATGCTCTGCCGCGAAGTGCAGGCGAACGATCTCGTCGTTACCATGGGCGCCGGCAACGTGTGGCAGATCGCCGACAACCTGTTGGCGTGCCTGGAGCGGACACGAATCAGCGAGCCGCGGGCTTCAGCCCGCGCGGTGACTCAAAAGGAGTGATCGCCGCCGCTTACCGGCGCGTGGATCGCAACGATATGGCCCAGTTGACGGTTGACGAGTTGCTCATCGATCCGCCGGCCGTGGGCACGGTCGAGCGCAACCATCCGCTCGCGCCGCTGACCAAGTATCGGCTGGGCGGAGCGGCGGAGTGGTTCGTCAGGCCGCGGGATTCGGGGCAACTCCGCGAGGCGATGATCCGGTCGCGCGAGGCGAGCTTGCCGTTCCGTGTGCTGGGTGGCGGGGCCAACCTGCTCGTCGTCGACGATGGGGTGGACGGCGTGGTGGTCCGTCTGGACGCTCCGGCCTTCACCGGCGTTGAGTGGATTCCCGATTCGCCGGGCCGCGGCGGTGCGGGCAGGGACGAGGCGGTGCTCGTTCGGGTGGGCGCGGGCGTCGACATGGCCAAGCTGACGCTGGATTCCGTCCGCCGCGGCCTGACCGGCCTGGAGTGCATGGCCGGCATCCCCGGCTCGGTCGGCGGCATCATCCGGATGAATGCCGGTGGGCGATGGGGTGAGATCAGCACCGTCGTGCAGGACGTGTCGGTGCTCGAACCGGACGGCGGCTTACGCACGCTCGCCCGCGACGAGGTCGGGTTCAGCTACCGCCGGACCAGCTTGGGCGGAGCAGTGGCGTGCGGGGCGACGTTGCGGCTGACGCCGGGCGATCCGGACAAGGTGATGGAGCGTTATCGGGAAATCTGGGCCGCCAAACAGGCCGCCCAGCCGTTGGCCGCCCACAGCGCCGGCTGCGTGTTCAAGAATCCGCCCGGGGACCGCGCGGGCCGCCTGATCGAGGCGGCGGGCCTCAAGGACCGCGCCATCGGCACCGCCCGCGTTTCCCCCGACCACGCCAACTTCATCGTGGCCGGCGATGGCGGCCGGGCTCGCGACGTGCTCGACCTGATCAGCCTGGTCCGCCGCACGGTGGCGGATCGCTTTTCCGTCGAGCTGGAGCTGGAGATCGAGGTCTGGCGGCGGCAGGGAGAGGCGTGCAGTTCGCCAGGGCGAGTCCCCTGCGGAAACTTGCACGCCTGAAGGCAAAGTAAATGGCGGGCAAGGATGCCCGCCCCCCAGGGCCTGGGTACGCCTGCTGAGACGGAGTGTTTCATGACGCGGCTAGTGAATCAGCCTCTTTCATCGATACCAGCGGAACTGGCCACCGAACGCAGCTTGGCGATCACCGTGCTGTCGGGCGGGCCGAGCAGTGAGCGCGAGGTCAGCCTCAAGAGCGGGGCGGCCGTCGCCAGGGCCCTGGAATCGCTCGGGCACTCGGTGACCGTCGCGGACATCTCGCCCGAGAACCTCAAGCCGCTGGACCTGGCGGCGGACCTGGTCTTCATTGCCCTGCACGGAGCGTTCGGCGAGGACGGACGCGTCCAGCGGATCCTCGATGAGCGTGGAATCCGGTATATCGGTTCCGGCGCGGCGGCCTCGGCGATGGCGATGGACAAGGTCGCGACCAAGTGTCGGTTCGTCGAGGCCGAGGTTCCCACGCCGCGGTTCGACGTGGTCACCGCCGACCGCGTGGGCCGCGTGGTCGAGGTCTGGCCGCTGCCCAGCGTGATCAAGCCCATCGCCGAGGGCAGCAGCATCGACATTCAGATCGTCCGGGACGCCGAGACGATGCGGATCGCCCTCCAGCGGATGACGCGGCAGTATGGCCGATGCCTGGTCGAGAAGTACGTCGATGGGCCCGAGCTGACCGTGGGCATCCTGGGCGAGAAGGCCCTGCCGCCGATCGAAATCCGCACGCGGCGGGAGTTTTACAACTACGAGGCGAAGTACATCGACAACGATACCGAGTATCGGTTCGACATCGATCTGCCGGCCTCGATCATCGCCGAGGTGCGGGCCCTGAGCCTCCGAGCCCACCAGGCGCTTGGCTGTCGCCATTTCTCGCGGGTCGACTGGATCGTGGACCGCCGGACGCATCAGCCGTATGCCCTGGAGGTCAACACGATCCCGGGCTTCACCGATCATTCGCTGCTGCCCAAGGCGGCCGCCCGGGGGGGGCTGGGCTTCCCGGAGTTGTGTCAGAAGATCGTCGAGCTGGCGTGTGAAGGCGAGGAATAGCGTTGGAGCGGATCGGGTGAATCGCAAGGTCAGGAAACGTCAGTTGCAGGTCCGTGAGCCCGCCGCGCCGCGGTGGGCGGGGCTGGGGCCGCTGGCGCCGGCCGCGGCCGTGCTGGGGGTCATCCTGGTGACGGTCTGCGGCATGGAAATCCTGCGTCACCGCGTCATGTCAGTGCCCGAGTACAACCCGGCCTTGAGCGTCAAGCTGGAATACCCGCCCGGCTCGGAGTGGGTCGAGCAGGAGGGTTGGCTCCCGCGGATCGGTTCGTGTGTCAGGCTCCCGCCCGAGCAGCGGCTGATGGATGAGAATCTGCTGAGCGGCGTGGCCGAGCAGATGCTCGCCAGCGGGTGGGTCCGCGGCGTGTCCCGGATCACGCGGGGCATGGACGGCGTGATTCGCGTTTGCTGTGATTATCGCCGGCCCATCGCGATGCTGCTCACCAATCACGGCAAGTACATTCCGATCGACCAGGACGGCGTCCGCCTGCCCGAGGAGTACGACCAGGTCGACTCCGACTCGGGCTGGATGCGGATCCTGGGCGTCCAGGCCGATCCGCCCCAGATCGGACACGCCTATGGCGAAGGCGGGCGCGACGATGCCGACGCGGTCGCGGCAGTTCGCTTGGCGGCCTTGCTCTTCGCCCAGGAGGAGATTGTCAACCGCATCAGCGGCATCGACGTCACGAATTTCAACGGCCGCGAAGATAAGTATAAGACCCACATCCTGTTATGGACCCGCGACCATCGGCCGATCAAATGGGGGTCCGCCATCGGAAGTGAAGTCGAGGAACCCGAGGTGGCCGACAAGCTGCGAAACCTTGTACTGTGGCTGAAACGCAGCTCCCCCCAGGCCTACGCCGACCTGAGCGTTTAATGGAACGGCGTGCTTGCACCCGCCGAACGGTAGAGCCTACAGTTCTTTAGCAATCGAGCCGAAGACGACCGGTATTGGTCGGGCACTTGCTTTGGATGGTAAACTAGGTAATCTGGCAGTTCCGCCAAGACGATGGCGAGAGGTGCTGGATGGTCGAGTTGAAGACCACGGTCGAGCTGGTCAACTGGGCTCGGCAAGTTATTGGAGATTGCGTCCAGCTCCCCGATAGCCCGTGGCTGGACCCGCTGTGGATCGCCTCAGCCGCGGTAGGCGTGGGACTTGTCCTGGCCCTGTGGGGTGGGCGGGTTCTGCGGCCCGCGGTGGTGGTGGGCTTCATGGTCGCCGGGGCGGCCGCCGGCAAGCGGGTGGCCGGATCGCTTCAGGTGGATTTGCTGCTCGGGCTGGTGATCGGGGCTGGCGTGGCCGGCCTGATCGGGTACTTGTTCTATCGCTGGTGGCTGGGGCTGACGATCGGGACGGTGGTGGCCCTGCTCGCGGCCGCCACGTTCAGTGCCCCGCGGATTCTCGACGAGCGACAGGCGTTCGAGGATTATCGGCTGGGGGTGGGCACCGGACGCTACGACACGTCGCGGGTGCCGCTGTATTCGATGACCGATATGCGTGACTACTTCTGGCAGCAGCGACGGGACCTCGTGTACCGGACGCTGGGTCCGCCGGTGCTGACCGGCCTGTTGGGTCTCGTGGTCGCGATCCTGGTGCCGCGGCTGGCCTCAATGGTCGGGACTTCGATCCTGGGGGTTCTGGCGCTGGCGGGCGGCGCCGGGGCGCTGATTGCGAGTCGCTGGCCTGACGGCTGGAGCCACATCCAGGCCCACCCGGCCTGGGCGACGGCGGTCGTCGGGGTGTTCTTGCTGTTCTCGTTGCTGTACCAGGCGACGCATCCCGGTCGGCCGGCGGTGCGGGCACCCGTGATGCCGACGCCTGCGTCCGCGACCTGACGCGCGGGTCGCGGCGAACGGGGTATTTGACCTTGGTGCGGTCGATGAGCGTTCGTACCGCCCCGCAAGTAGACGCAACGCTTGCATGGGCTGCGAAGGGGGTTTGCGCCGTGCTGCCGCTCAATCTGCCATCCATAGTGGACGAAGTTGCCCGCCAGGAGGCGCTGGTGGGGGCGTTCCTGGACGCGGCCGGCCTGATGTTCATGATTCTGGGTATCCGGTTGTCGCGCCTGCTGATCGGGCTGAGCTTCGGTGTGGTCGGCTTCGTGCTCGGCGGCAGCATGGGGGGGCCGGAAGACGTCCGCATCGCTCTGGGCATGGTGGTCGCCCTGGCCCTGGCCATC
>JACQVT010000224.1 GCA_016209665.1 Planctomycetota bacterium
CATCTCGGCCGGCCGCCACATCCTGGGCGACATCGTCTCCGGCGATGACCTGGGGACGGGTGTCTCCGGCGCCGTGAGCATCACGGCGGGTGTCACCGACGCCACCGGCGACATTGCGGGCGGCACCGGCGACAACGAGACGGTGGACATCCGCGCCACCGGAGCCTCTCCGGGCGACATCACCGCTGACATTGTCGCGGCCAACGACATCTTCCTGACCTTCATCGACGCGGGCACGGGGACCGGCGGGAGCCTGCTGGCCAACGTGCGCGCGGGCACCTCGGGCACCGGCTCGATCGGGACGGCCAGCACGGCGGTTGACGGCGTATGGACGGGACTGGGCGGGGTGATCCTGACCAATACCGGCGACTACTCCGTCGTGATCAACGCCGACAACCACATCGGCGGGAGCGCCGGCACGAGTGACATCGTGGCGGACGATAACATCCAAAACGTGGCCATCATCGGCGGCGTGGCCCTGGCGGCGAACGACCTGGGGCCGGATGGGATCGACGGCAATACCGACGACGGCGTGGGAGATATGCGGGCCGATATCCTTTCGGGGGTCGCCGGAGCGGTCGTGGGTGGCCCGGCGGATGCCGAGGGCGCCATCCTGAACGTGGCGGTGGTGGCCGATGGGAACGTGGGGCTGGCGGCTACGGTCTTGACGATCGGCGCGGGCGACGACGACATCGGCAGCGCGGCCGAGCCGGTATTCATCCTGGCCAACGGGGCCGATACGACGATGCGGACGGCGGGCGGGACGCTGGTCCTCGACCTGGCCGGCGGCCTGGCCGCCGATGGCGGCCTGGGCGACGAGGCGGCTCAGACGGCCCAGAATGTGCTGGTGAACGTCGATGCGGGCTTCAATACCGCCAACGGCGATAGCGGGGCGGATATCGATACGGTCTTCGTGGCGGCGGACGGCCGGGTGGGGACGACCACCGAGGGCGAGCGTTTCTTCCGGGCCGACGGCGACGTGCGCGACCTGACCATCGATGCCGGCCTGGGGGACGATGCCGGAGCGGGCGACGGCCTGGATGACGGCCTCGACGAGCGGATCCTGGTGGACATCCTGGCCGGCCTGGAATCGGACGGCCTGACGGCGGTCATCGACCCGGTGGCCCTGCCCACGGTGGATCAGGGGGATATCGTGCGCCTGGCCATGGCCTCGGATGACGACATCGGCGACGCCGCGACGCAGGCGGCGGGCGACGGCATCAAGGCGGCCGACGCCATCACGGGCTTCGTGATTCGCGCGGGCGGCGATTCCCGGACGGCGACCTCGGGGACGGGCGGCGTTGGCTCTGACGTGGACTTTGGCGGCGGCTTCTTCATGAACATCGTGGCCGGGGACGTCACCGACACCTCCTCGGCTCCAGCAGTGTCCACCGGGGCCCTCTCCGGCGAGGCCGGTGCCTTTGCGGTCAATACCATCCTGGCCGACGAGAGCGTGGGCGGCGATAGCGGCGCGGCGGAGAACGACATCGTCGCTTCCGGCAGCATCAGCAGCCTGACGATCGTCTCCGGCTTCGCGGGCGACTTGGCGGTCGCGCCGACCACCCAGGGGCTGGCGGGCAACATCCAGGTGGATATCCTGGCGGGCGTGCGCAACGCCACCACGGCCAATACCCCCAGCTCCGGCGGGACGAGCCAGCCGGTCGGCCTGGTCCTCAGCCAGACCACGGGCGATCCGACGACGGGGGCCTTCGATGGAAGCGGCGCGATCAGCAGCGTGACCCTCCGGGCGGACGGCCGCATCGGGACGACGGACGGCGATATGAACATCGCGGCGGCGGACGGGATCTCCGCGCTGACGCTGGTGGCGGAGGGCGCGGCGGTCACGACCCTCGGCGGTAATCTCTTCACCTCGCTCTCCGACGATGCGGCATCGACCACCCAGAGCATCTACCTGGACATCAGCGCCGGGGCGGGCTCGGATGACGACGACATCGCCAATGGCATCAGCAATCTCGACATGCTGGCCGACGGCGCCATCGGCGCCGGGACAGGCGCGCCGGGCGTGGTCGGGACGGCCGCCACGACCAACGAGGGCTTCAACTACATCCGGGCCGACGGCGATATTGCCACCGTGCGGATCGTCGCAGGGAACAACGACGCGGGTGACGCCGAGGAAGACTTCCTGATGAATATCTTCGCCGGTCTGGAGGCCGACGCGACCGGCGTCAGCGCGACCGACGTGGGGGCGGGCAACGTCATTACCGCCGCCATCGGCTTCTCGGACATCACCGATGTTGTGGTTCTGGCCGAGGATGACATCGGCGCTTCGGATGCTGGCGGCGAGGCCGAGGATACCGACGGCTTCTTCGCCGCTGGCCGGGTGACCGACCTCAAACTGGCGGCGGGCACGCAGGCCATCCTGACGCTGGGGACCATTCCGGGCGGCTTTGGCGGCGCCGCGGCCTTTGCCTCCAGCGGCGGCACCCTGGATGAGGGCGGGAGAGTCCTCTCCAGCGTCCTCGCCGGCGTGGGCTACCTGAGCACCACCAACGTGGCCGTGATCGCAGCGGGCGGCGGCGACGCGGACATCGATCCCACCGACATCTTCTCGGACAACGACGTGGGCGAGTCGCCGCGCGGCACCAATACCTTCCGGGCGGCCAGCGATATTATGGATCTGCGCGTCTTCGCCGGCCTCCAGACCGATACGACTGCCACGGACGGCGCGGTCTTCACCGACGTCATCTCCGGTTACACCAACAACCTGGGGCCCTCTAATGCGACCCTGGTCCGCAGCTACCTGGCGGTCCTGGCCGGGGCCAACGGCATCGCTGAGTCCACGGCGGCCGGGGGCACCACGGACGTCCAGGTCAACGCCGTGGGGACCAGCGGGCTGGCGGCCACCGATGTGGTGATCAACGCGGGGCCGGAGGGCATTCTGGAGAGCGCCGTGGCGACCACCGACACGGTCTTCCTCACCAGCGGCAGCATCGATGGTCTGATCGTCTCCGCAGACGGCAATGTGGAGTCGAACATTATTTCGGCCGACGACATCGCTGACGACGACGACTCCACCGGCACCTTCATCGCGGCCGGCCAGGAGCTGTCGATCCCTGGGCGATCGGATACCGGCTTTAATCAGGGCGACGGCGGCAGCGTCCTGGGCGACATTATCGCGGGCGCTGATGGGACGGGTGTGCTGGGCGACGGCTCCCAGCTGGCCACCGGGCAGCTCGACGTTACCATCGCGGCGGACCAGAACATCGGCGACCTGACCGAGCGCGACATCATCGCGGCCCTCGGTGTGCGCGATGTCTTTACCGATGCGCCGGACTCCTTCGTCCAATTCTCCTCCCTCACCGACCTGCCGAGCTCCCAGGCCACCGGCGGTAACGGCATCGACGGTATTATCGTGGCGGGATTGGCGCCCCAGGCCTTCGGCGACGGCAACCTCTTTGCCCCCATCGACGTGGACGGTAACATCGGCGACCATGGGGCTACCTTCTCGGTAGGCCAGCCGG
>JACQVT010000225.1 GCA_016209665.1 Planctomycetota bacterium
GATCACGTGCAGATCACGGTCTCCGAGTCGCTGGGCATGGAGGGTCGCCGCGGCCCGTTCTACGAGACCGCCGGCGCCTTGCGGGACGTGGTGCAGAACCACGGCCTGCAACTGCTGGCCTTAGCGGCGATGGAGCCGCCCGCCGTGTTCACCTCCAAGGGCGTCCGCGACGAGAAGATCAAGGTCCTACAGTCGCTGCGCCCGCTCAGCGCGACGGCCGTGGCCCGCGAGGTCGTTCGCGGCCAGTACACCGGCGGCGTGGTCGACGGCATCGAGTTGCCCGCCTACCGCGCCGAGGCCGGCGTCGACCCACAGTCGACCACCGAGACCTACGTCGCCCTGCGGCTCCACGTGGACAATTGGCGCTGGGCCGGGGTGCCCTTCTTCCTGAGGACGGGCAAATGTCTGCCCAAGCGCCTGACCGAGATCGCCGTCCAGTTCAAGCAGCCGCCCCTGCACTTCTTCACGACCGTCGAATGCGTGGGCGGCGTGTGCGACATCAGCCAGGCCAGGCCCAACGTACTGGTCTTCCGCATCCAGCCCGACGAGGGCATCAGCCTGACGTTTTCCGCCAAACGCCCCGGCATGCTCTTTCAGATCCATCCCGTCGAGATGGATTTCCTGTACAACCGCTCATTCAACCAGGCTCTGCCCGAGGCATACGAGCGGTTGCTGCTGGATGCCTTGCGAGGCGACTCCACCCTCTTCATGCGGAGCGACGAGGTCGAGTCCGCGTGGCGATTCGTCGATCCGGTCCTGCGGGCGTGGCAGTCGAGCCAGCCCTTGACACGCGACGGACGCGAAGCGTCCAGGAGCGACGAGGTCGCGTCGCGCGTCAAGGGTCAGCCGCCCCCGCTGCACTTCTACCCGGCGGGTACGTCGGGACCTCGCCAGGCGGATCAACTGATGGACGAGGGCCGCGCCTGGCGCATCATCGGCGATCGCGCCTAACCCACGTGAGCACCTGCGGATAGCTCGATTACCGACCCGCACGGCGGAAGTTGCGGATAGGGTTGGGGCGGATATAATCGCCCCGCGGTCGGGCGGCGGTACACGGCTTGGCCCCGACCCAGGCAAGGATTGATGAACCTCGACGAACGTTCCCTCATCGCACGTTTCGCGCGGGCGGGGCGGCGGTTGCTGCTGGCCATGACGGTGGCGGTCTGGCCGGGCACGGCCCGCGCCGATGACCGCCCGACGCCGCCGACGCGCAGGGCGGAACGTCTGACCTTCGACGAGAAGACCCATTCGTGGATTCGTACCGGCCCGCCCGTGCCGGGCACCGAGGACGGCGACCTGGACATCGTGCGGCAGGAAATGGCGCGGGAGGATCACAAGGCGGCCCTAAAAGCCGTTAAATCGTGGATCAAGAAGTACGGAGCACTGGCACCGCGTTACCCCGAGGCACTGCATCTGAAGGCCACGGCCGAGTTGGCGAGCGGCGACTACCGAGCCGCCCATGACGATTTCCAGGCCCTTTTGACCACCTACAGCGGCTCGCCCTACGCCGAGGACGCCCTCGAGAGCGATTTCCGCGTCGCCGAGCAATACCTGGCCGGCAAGCGCCGAAGGGCCTGGGGCGGCCTGCTGCGGATCAAGGACCGCGAAGGCGGCGTGAAGATCCTCGACGACATCGTGGCCAACTACCCCGACACGCCGCTGGCCGAGTTGGCCCAGCGGGCCAAGGCCGACTACTACTACGCCCGCGGCGAGTTCGAGCTGGCCGAGGATGAGTACGCCACGTTCGCCAAGAACTACCCGCGGAGCCGCTTTCATCCCTACGCCTTGCTCCAGAGCGCGCAGTCGGCCTTGAACAGCTTCCCGGGCGTGAAGTTCGACGATGCGGGGCTGGTCGAGGCCCAGGAGCGGTTCACGCAGTTCATGAGGGCGTACCCGGCGTCGGCCCAGGACCTGGACGTGCCGGTGATCCTGGACACGATCGCCGCCCGGCGGGCGGACAAGACGCTGGAGATCGGCAAGTTCTATCAGAAGACCCAAAAGACGAACGCGGCCTGTTATTACTATCGCCAGACCGTGCAGCGCTGGCCGGACACGGCGGCCGCCGCCGAGGCCCGCGGCCGACTGGCGGCGCTGGGACAGCCGATGGAGTCCCCGGCGGCGATGTCGCAGGCCAGACTGCCCGTGGAGCAAGGCGGATGACGGCTCTCACGATCGAAACATCGAGGGTTCGCATGGCCACTCGGCGCCGGCGCGCGGATACACGAGTCCGGGTCTGCGGCCCGGCCCTTGACGCGCGGCAAACGCTCCGCGTTCAAGTGCGACGGAGTCGCGCCGCGTGTCGAGGGCTGGCCGTGGTGACGATGGCGGCGCTGCTGGCCGGCTGCGGTTACTCCAACCAGCCCTTGTACCGCGAGTCCGTGCGGTCGGTGTATGTCGAGATGTTTCACTCCAAGGAGTTCCGGCGGGGGATCGAGTTCCAGTTGACCGAGGCGGTTCGCAAAGCGATCGACCGATCCACGCCCTATCGAAATGCCCCCCAGGCTCGTGCCGATACAGTTCTGGAGGGAGAGATCCTGGATTGGCGCGAGACGGCGGTCGGAACGGACCCGATCACCGATCGGGCGGTCAAGAATGTGGGCACGCTGTCGATCCGATATCGTTGGAAGGATGTGCGGACGGGCAAGCTGCTGGTGGATCGCCCGCTGACCGTAACCACCAGCGACTACGTCCGTTTAGCGGGGGAGCAGTCGTTCGACGCCTACGGGCTCGCCGTCGACCAGATGGCCCGCAAGGTCGTCGAGTCGATGGAAACGCCCTGGTAATCGAGCTATTATCAGGTGGCAGCGCGGCGCAGGATGTCCGTGTTTGCGGCGCCCCACGGCCGATAACCCGTCGGGCGGGCTGCGACCGCCGCCGAAAGGAACTCGATGTCCGATCAGCGACCCGATCACGAGGACCGCCAGGGCTCCGGCCGGCCCCCGGGTTCGCCCATGCGCATGTCTCGGGGCGTGCTCGGCTGGGTGGTGTTCATCGTCTTCTCGCTCATGCTGGTCATGATGGTCATGAACCAGATGAACAGCCGGGACCGGTTGTCCATGGACGCATTCCTGGCCGAACTGGAAGACGGCAACATCTCCAAGATCGTGTTCGAGGGCAGCCGCATCACCGGTGAGCGGAAACATGTTCCCAGCCCCAACCAGCAGAAGGATTTCGAGGTCGAGTGGCTCTCCCAGTCGATGGACTGGGAGTTCACGCAGCACATCCTGCAGCTCGCCCGCAAGAGTGGGACAGAGGTCAGGACCGACAACAACACCGGCGTGTTCTTCAATCTTCTGATCAGCATCGTCCCCTGGATTCTGGTGTTCGCCTTCATCTGGTTCTTCGTCTTCCGCCAACTGCGCGGGTTCGGCGGGGGGGCCGGCGGCGTCCTGGGCAATTTCGGCCGCTCGCGGCACCGCGTCAGTTCCAAGGAGCACACCAACGTCACGTTCAACGACGTAGCCGGCATCGACGAAGCCAAAGAGGAGTGCACCGAACTCATCGAGTTCCTGAAGAACCCCAAGCGCTTTCAGCGGCTCGGGGGTCGGATTCCCCGCGGCGTTCTGCTGGTCGGCGATCCCGGCTGCGGCAAGACGCTGCTGGCCAAGGCCATCGCCGGCGAGGCCGACGTCCCGTTCTTCAGTATCTCCGGCAGCGACTTCGTGGAGATGTTCGTCGGCGTCGGGGCATCGCGGGTCCGCGACCTGTTCAAGCAGGCCAAGGACAACTCGCCCTGCATCGTGTTCCTCGACGAGATCGACGCGGTGGGGCGGCGGCGGGGGGCGGGCTTCACCAGCGGCGGCCACGACGAGCGCGAGCAGACGCTCAACGCTATCCTGGTGGAGATGGACGGCTTCGATTCATCCGACCAGGTGATCGTCATCGCCGCCACCAACCGGGCGGACGTGCTCGACCCGGCATTGGTCCGGCCGGGCCGGTTCGATCGGCAAGTTTTTGTCCCGTTGCCCGACGTGAAGGGCCGGCTTGAAATCCTGCGGGTCCACGCCCGGCGGATCAAGCTCGGACCCGACGTCGACCTGCACCGCCTGGCCCGCGGCACGCCCCTGTTCAGCGGGGCCGACTTGGCCGCGATCATCAACGAGGCTGCCCTGCTCGCCACGCTATCTAACAAGGACTTCGTCGAGATGGAGGATCTCGAGGAGGCCCGCGACAAGGTCCGCTGGGGCCGGGCCAAGAAGAGCCGCGTCATCGACGAGAAGGACCGCATCGCGACGGCGTATCACGAGGCCGGCCACGCCTTGCTCCAGTGCATCCTGCCGGATACCGATCCGCTGCACAAGGTCAGCATCATTCCCCGCGGACCCTACGGCGGGGCGTCGTTCACCCTGCCCGAGAAGGACCGGACCAACTACAGCGAGCGATGGCTGCGTTCGACGATCCGAGTGTTGTGCGGCGGCCGGCTGGCCGAGGAACTCGTTCTCGGTGATGTCAACACCGGTGCCTCGGCGGACATCCGCCAGGCCACCGAACTGGCCCGCCGCATGGTCACCGAATGGGGCATGAGCCGCCGCGTCGGGTTCATATACTACGGCGAGGACGACCGCCGAAACGCCCTCGGTTGGGACCTGCCCGGCGGGCACGACTACTCGCCGCAGACCGCCGAGGTCATCGACCAGGAGGTCCGCAAGGTGATCGACGAGTCCTACGCCGACACCCGGCGGTTGCTCAGCGAGAACCGCGACAAGCTCGAGGCCATCGCCCAGGCCTTGCTCAAGTATGAGACGTTGGACGCGGCGGAGGTGCAGAGGCTGATTCGCGGCGAGCGGCTCGAACGGCCGACGCTGGACGATCTGCTCGACGCGGACCAGGCCGGTGCGGGTAAGCCGGCGGTCAAGCCCCGGCCGGAGCCTCCGCCGGCGCCGCAGCTCGGCTCCGGGCCGGTGCCGATGCCGTCGAGCTAGCGGTCTGGATGGGGTTCGCCAACGTGTCCTTAGTGGCGGGGACGAGCGCGGCTCGTCAGTGGTGAGAGGGGCGCAGCATGGCCAATGCCGACATCGTGTTGCTGGGACCCGCCGAGCTGCCCCTCATCTCGGACCTGTACAACCAGGTTTTCCGCCCCGGCCGGGACGTCGCCGTCTTCGAGCGAAGGTTTCGCAACCGGCTCAATCCGCTCATTCTCCTCGCCCAGGTTGACCGCCAGCCGGCCGGCTTCGCCCTCGGCTACGAGATGAAGGCCAGCACCTTCTACTGCTGGCTCGTCGGCGTGCTGCCCGCCTACCGCAAGGCCGGCATCGCCTCCCAGATCATGGAAGCCATGTCCGCCTGGGCCCGCGAGAACGGCTACCACGTCCTGCGCTTCGAGTGCTTCAACCGGGCCCGACCCATGCTCAAGATCGCCCTCCAGCAGAACTTCGACATCGTCGGCGTCCGCTTCGACACCGACGAGGCCGCCAACCTCATCATCCTCGAGCAGCCACTCGACGAGCCCGAGTCCTGATCCCGCTGTACCCCTGGTCGTCCCCGCGTTATGGTACGGGCGCGTCCGAGCCGACATCGTGCCTTTCGGGAGCAGGACCATGGAAACGCCGCGAACCATCCGACGCATCGGCATCCTGACCGGCGGGGGCGACTGTCCCGGCCTCAACGCCGTCATCCGCGCCGTGGCCAAGACCGCTCTGAACCGCGGCCTGGAGGCCTGGGGGATCGAGGACGGCTTTCTTGGCCTGATTGAGGATCGCGTTCACCTCCTCACCCGCGACGCCGTTTCCAATATCCTCACCCGCGGCGGGACCATCCTGGGCACCAGCAACAAGGCCGATCCCGCCCGCTTCGCCGTCGGCACCGGCCCCGACGGCAAGCCGATCTTCGAGGACGCTACGCCCAAGGTCCTGCGGACGCTGGCCGACCGCGGCCTGGACGTGCTGGTCTGCATCGGCGGCGACGGCACCATGACCGGCGCCGCCAAGCTCCTCGCCCACGGCGTGCGGATCGTCGGCGTGCCCAAGACCATCGACAACGACCTCATGCACACCGACATCACGTTCGGCTTCCAGACCGCCGTCAACACCGCCACCGAGGCCCTCGACAAGATCCACACCACCGCCTCCAGCCACCATCGTGTGATGATCGTCGAGATCATGGGCCGCAACGCCGGCTGGCTCACACTCGAGAGCGGCCTGGCCAGCGGCTCCGACGTGATCCTCATTCCCGAGATTCCCTACGACCTCGGCGTGGTCTGCGACTGCTGTGTCGAGCGCGGCCGCCACGGCAAGGCGTTCACCATCATTGCCGTGTCCGAAGGGGCCAAGCCCATCGGCGGCAAGCAGGTCGTGACGCGGGTCGTACCCGACAGCCCCGACCCCATACGCCTGGGCGGCATCGCCGAGGTGCTGTGCGATCAGATCGCCGAGCGCACGGGCCTCGAGTCGCGGGCGACGGTGCTCGGCCACGTGCAGCGCGGCGGCACCCCCGTGCCCGCCGACCGCGTGCTCGCCACCCGCTTCGGCTACCAGGCGATGGAGCTGATCGCCGCCGGTGAGTTCAACGAGTTGGTCGTCATGCAGCAGTCCCGACTGACCAGCGTGTCCCTGCACGAGGTCGCGGGCCGCCAGCGGCTGGTGCCGCTCGACCATCCGCTGCTCGCCGTCGCCCGGGGCGTCGGCACCTGCTTCGGCGAACCGGCGTCGTGACCGGGATTGCACGGCATGTCTGCATCTACGATCTGGACCATCCTGAGCATTGCCCACGAAGTGCTCGTGGCCGTCGCCGTGTTCGCGGTTCTTCGCCGCCCCCGCGAGCCGCGGGCCATGCTCGCCTGGATTCTCGCTCTCGTGTTCCTGCCCGTCGTGGGGCTGCTCCTGTTCATCCTCATCGGCGAGCCGCGCGTCCAC
>JACQVT010000287.1 GCA_016209665.1 Planctomycetota bacterium
CCCGCCGCCGGCGACAGCGTAGGTGCCGTGTTTGGCTGGCCGGTGCCCGTGTTGCGGTAGAAACGAACGTTCCCCTCGAACTCGCAGCCGATGAAGTCTTTCTTGCCGTCGGTGTCCCAGTCCACGAACGAGCCCAGGTTGGGTCGCGTGTACTTGATGATCTGGCCCCCCGCCCGCACCCAGCTCGGATACGCCAGCACCGGGCTCGCGTCCGTGCCCGTGTTGCGATAGTAGAGGAACCCCTCGTCGTCGGTCTTGTCGTTGTCGCCGTCCTGGTACGGCCAGTCGTGGTACGGGCTGCTCACGTTGCCCTTGGGGGCCATCCCCATGATGAGGTCCTTCTTCCCGTCGTTGTTCCAGTCGCACACCAGCACGCTGCCCCGACCCAGCCCGTCGATCGGCCTGCCGTTGGCGTAGACCTGCGTGCCGGCCTGGTACGTCGGCGGATCGTTCCCCGCCCCGTCGTCCAGGAACAGCCAGACCCGGGCCTCCTCGTCGGCCACCAGCAGGTCCACGCGCCCGTCGTTGTTCCAGTCGGCGAGGTCCAGCCGCGCGTAGCCGCCCTCCGGTCCCGAAACCTCCACCGGCACGGGGTTCGGCCCGCCGACCATCAGGTTCACGGGCGGCGCGAACACGGGATACAGGTTGTTGTTCAGATTGCGGAAGAACAACACCAGGCCGTCCGTCGTGCTGGCTACCAGATCGAGATCCCCGTCGTTGTCCAGGTCGCGGACCCGCACGCCGTTCTGCTGCCCGGCGTCGCAGGTCTGGAACTCCTCGGTGTACATGGCCCCCGCATCGGCGAGGACCAACTCGAATGCCGGGTTGTTCAAGGGGCCGTTGTTCTTCAGCAGCCCGCCGAACGACTTGGGCAGGCCGTGCTTCGCGTTCACCTTCCAGAATGTGCCCGCGACGATGTCGAGCAGGTTGTCGCTTCCCCGGAAATCCCCGACCTTCAGCCCGCCGTAGTAGTGCCGCATCTGCCCCAGGGTCACCGGCGCCGCAAACTGCGGCGCCTGGCGGGTGCCGACGTTCTTGTACCAGTAGACCACGCTGGCGTTGGCCCATTCGGCCGCGCCGTGCGTCGTGGCCAGCAGGTCGAGGTCGCCGTCGCCATCGAGGTCCGCGCAATCCACCCGCGGCGTGAGCAGCTCGATGTCCACGCCGCCCGCTTGCAGCCGCACACCGTTGGCCAACCGGTAGTCCGTGGTGCCGCCCGGACCGAGGTTCCGATACAGGTACAGAAACCCGCCGCGGGCCATGAGGATGTCGGTCAGCCCGTCGCCCGTCCCGTCCCAATCCACGATGAACGTCGGCGTGGGGAACCAGCCGGCATCCGATCCGCCGCCGACCGGTTGCCCGGTGACCGTCAGCATCCGGTCCACTCGAGTAAACTGCGGCCTGCCACCCGGCACCGAGTTGTTACGGAAGAACAGTAGATGGCCCATGTCCGGCCCGTCATTGCTGGTCGAAAACAGGTCCGGGTCGCCGTCCTTATCCCAATCGTAGAAAGTGACGCTCATCCACGCCCGGTTGCTGCCCAGGTTGCGCGAGGGCATGAGCACCTGGCCGTCCGACGTCAGTCGGCCCCGCGGAACCAGTTGATGCTCGCCGGTCTGGTCATGCAGGTTCTCATGGCAGTAGATGAACGGCTCGACGCCGCCCTCGAACAGGTCGGGATCGCCGTCGCCGTCGAAGTCCGCCAGGTCGCCGAACTTCGACGGGCCGATCTCCCGCCGGCCGTACTGCTGCCGGAACAAGTCGCCGTCGCCCACGATGCCTGCGTACCGGTCCGGCCGGCCGCGACCCGACTCCTGGGTATCGAAGTACACCGCATACTGCACCAAGGTCTCGTTCGGCATGACGAACACCAGGTCGACGTCGTCCAGCCGGTAGTATGAATCGATCCGCCAGGGCAGCAGGTACTGCTCGTAGCCCGGCCGGCTGGCGTCATAAACGTGGGGGTTGCCGTTCGTATCGTAGGCCATGACCTCGATCGTGTTCGGATCGACCCGCCCCGACCCGCTGACGCTCAGCAGATGCGCCGCGAAGTTGACCCGCAGCGGCGCGATCGGTGAGTGCGAACGCGGCGATACGCCCCTGGGATCGACGGAAACCACCAGCCGATACCGGTTGGGCGAGTTCCACTGCAGTGCTCCGGCCAAGCCGGCCGGAGCGCCGCTTGCCGCCGTAACCACCGCCGCGACTGCCCATCCCCAAACCGACCTACCCCCGTTGTTCCGGTCGCAATCCGATCCTCGGCCCATCGCCGGCTCCTTCCCCCACGGTGTGTCGCTTGCCTGGTAGACCTCCCATCCATGCCGCGATCCGGCACGGCCGCAACCCCCATCATACGAAATTCGACGCCGCCACTCTACTCGCGAGGCCTCGTCAGCCAGGCATAGGCGACCTTTCGGGGGGCGGGCATCCCTGCCCGCCTCTCTTGGCCTCGGTGGTGAACAAGAACTGGCATTTGCGGTGGAGAAGGCGGGCAGGGATGCCCGCCGCCCAAGACTTCACTGTGGCAACGCGGGTCGCCGGTTGTGACAACCCGCCCCCGCGGCGATAATCACCGCCTCGACGGTCGGTATGTCCATGGGGCGATGCCACCGACGACCGATAGCTGATACCTGAAAGTTGACAGCTCACAGCCGATGGCTGAAAGCTGTTAGCTATTCAAGAGGTCTTTCCATGGTGCGAATCGCAATTGCCGGAGCGGCCGGTCGGATGGGCGGCCGTATTCTGGCCTTGGCCTGGGCCGATCCACGGTTCGAGGTGGCGGCGGCACTGGAGAGAACCGGCCATCCATCCATCGCCGAGGACGCCGGCGAGAAGGCAGGCCTCGGCCGCATCAGGCTGCCCATCCAGGACCGGACCGAGACCCCCTACGACGTGCTGATCTACTTCAGCACGCCGGGGGGCACGATGCACTGGCTGGAGTACTGCCAGACGAACAAG
>JACQVT010000267.1 GCA_016209665.1 Planctomycetota bacterium
GGACTTGGTCGCCGGGGCCGTCGAGGTTCTCCTGAATTATTTGACCTGAGTAATCATAAATGTGGATCTCGTTGGCCGCGGGCGCGAAGAAACCGCCGGTGACCTTGCGCCGGATGCGGCGGTCAAAGGCGTCGTAGCGATACTGGGCGATAACGGATTGATCGAAGGCCTTGAGGACCTTGACCAGGCGATTCTTGTAGTCGTAGACGAGCCTTTGCGTGCCGCCCAGGGCGTGAGGACGTTCCAGGACGTTGCCGTTGAGGTCGCGGGGCACGGCCTGGCTGAGGCCCAAGAAACTCTGCTGGGTGATGGCGTTGGTCGCGTCCAGGGCATCGGCATGGAGGATGTTGTTGGTGGAAAGGACGGGGGCCACGCTGCTGGTCTGGAGATAGAGCAGATGGGCCCCTGGAGAGCCGTTCAGGATATTGCGTATCGTGAGGTCGTAACTGCCCGGTGAAAGCGGCGTGCCATTGCCATCCCGTGCGATGACGAGTCGGTTGCCCTGCACCTGGAGCAAGAAGCCGCCGTCGATGGTGCCGCTGGTGACGAGGGCGCTCGTGCCACTGGGATCGAGGTCAGGGACGAAGTCGATGATGAAGCGGCCGCCCGGATCGATGGTGGTCTGGGTGGTGAAGTCCAGGCGATAGTCGGCCAGGGTGACGGTGAGGGTGTTGCTGGGGGTGACGGTAAAAGAGGTGATGGCGCCCCTGGGGGTGCCGAAGCCGCCAAGGGTGATGATGTAGGGGTCCGATACGGCGATGCGATTTTGGCTGGTCGCCAGGCGCAGACGATAGCTGCCGTTGTCGGGGCGGTTGCGGATGCCCAAGAGCCGCAAGTCCAGGATGGTGCCGGGGGCGATGTCGGTGCCGGTTCCGTCCCGGGTGAGGACCAGGACGCTCTGGTCGGCGCCGTCGTTGGCGGCGATCCAGCCGCCATCGATGGTGGCGCTGGAGATGTTGCCGGCGTTGGGAAAGATAAAGGAGCCCGGCGGGAATTCGATGCGAATTTGATCGGCGGCGCCCAGGGTATTGAAGGTCTGGAAACTGAGGTCGTAGGTGGTGAAGGCGCCCGCGGCATCGTTCTGCGGTGTGACGGTGAAGCTGGAGATCTGGCCACCACCCGAGATAGGCACGGGCGGCGAGGCCGTCGGGCCATCTAGAGGTTTGCCGTCGGGGCCAAAGAAGTCCTGGGCGGGGACGACGGTCTGGTCGGTGCGGTCGAGGATGTTTTGCGCGCCATCGTAAACTCTATTTAGGTTGGCGCGGCCCAGGTCGCCGGCCGTAGGCTCGGCGCTCAGGGCCAGGTCGGGCAGGTCGGCGGTGTTGTTCGTCGTGAGGGGGAAGGGCGAGGGGCCACGGCCCTCGGTTTCCAGGCGGCCGATCGAGTCGAGGTTGTAACGCTTGTGGCGGGACATCTGGGGATAGACGCCATGCGCCACGCCCTCGGCGGTACGCCAGGAATTGCGGTCGTATTCGTAGGAGAGGTCCAGCAGGGTCTGGGGCCCCTGGGTGTATTGCTTGCGGGTGACGCGACCCAGGGTGCAGTCGCAGGCGCCGCCTTCGGTGTCGTAGGTCTGGTCCAGACGGAGCGTGGCGAACTGACGGCTGCGCAGCCTCGCAGGGCCTATGAAGGTCTGGGCCGCGATGCTGCGCGGGATGGTCGTCGTGTCTTGTATGAGGGTCTGGCGGTCGATGGGGTCGTAGGTCCTGGTGATGATGCGGCCCGAGGGGTAGGTCTGCTGGATGCAGTTGGAGTTTTCGTCGAAGGCGTAGGCGACCTGGTGAGTGACGTTGCCGCCTCCGTCCAGGGTCTGGGTCTGCGCCTCATTGCTGATGCGCGAGAGGGAGTCGTACTGGCGATCGACGATGGAGTCGGCAGCCAGGCCGTTGTTATCCGTCGCGCGGGTGATGCGGCTCAGGCCGTCGTGCTCGAAGGTGGCCAGGGTCGTGCCCTCCACGCCCGCCCCAGGCAGGATGTCCTGGCGCACCAGCCGGCCCAGGTCGTCGCGGGCGGCGCTGACCTGGGTGCCGTTGGGGTCGGTGCGCAGGTCCCAGAGGTCGTCCTGGTCAAAGCTGCGCACATCCTGGGTCAGGTCGGCGTAGGTGATGGTGGTCTGGCGATCAAGGGGATCGAAGCCGTAGCGGGTGAGGTTGCCCAGAGCGTCGCGCTGGCCTACGACGCGCGATGAGGGGTCGTAGGCCACGGTCGTGGCGATGCTGCCCTGTTGGGGTCTTGAGCCGTTGTGGCCCTGGTGCAGGTCGCGCTGGACCAGCACCGCGCGATTCAGTCCATCGAAGAGCGTGTAGACCGGGTTGCCCGGGGCATTGAGGAAATGGTCGCCGCCGGCGGTGGTCTGGCCGATGAGGTCGCCGTTGGCATCGGTGACCATGACGGGGTTGTCGCGAGAGTCGAAGACGCCGCGGCGGGTGTTGCCCAAGGCGTCGATGTTCACCACCGGCCGTCCCGCCGCGTCGTAGCGCAGCTCCAGGTCGATCTCCTCCTCGCCGGCGGCCTCGCGCTCGATGCGGGTGACGAAACGCAGGTTGGAGGCGTCATCGAACCGCCGAACCAGGTCGTTGCGGATGCCGGCAATGGGCTGGTCCTGCACAAGCACGGCCCGGTCCAGGCCGTCGTGGTAGCGCTCGGCGGCAAAGCCGCGCGGATTGGTGAGGACCGCGGGACGGGAGTTTTCATCGAAGCGGGTGCGCGTGACGTAGACGGCACTGGTAGCCGCGCCGGGGGTCAGGATGAGGTCTTCCTCGCCGCGGGGGCTGCGGCCCAGCTCGTCGTAGAAGGCGCGGCGCTCGGAGAGGCGGAGGTTGGTGGCGGGGCTGCCCTTCTGGTTGCCGCCGGCCGTGCCCAGGCGCCGCACATTAATGATGTGGCTCTCGGGGTCGTAGCGGCGCAGGGCCTGGTAACCCATGGGGTCGGTCAGGGCAACGAAGCGGTCGAAGCCATCGTAGGTCCGGCTGCTGATGTCGCCACCTATGCCGCTGGGGTCGGGTTCGCCGTGGTCCTTGGCGTCCACGGCCTCCTTGAGGTTGCCGTTGGCATCGCGGAAGAGCCGGACCACGGCCGTGCTGGCCACGTCGTGGATGAAGGTCTCGGGAATGTCGGCGTTGGGACCAGCGGGAGCACTCAAGAAGGTGAAGACGGTGGGCACGCCGCCGCGGCTGAGCTGATAGGGCAGGTCGCGCTCGTCGTAGACGGTGGCCTGGACGTTGTTACTCTGGGACAGGGGGTCGGCCCCGGTGTCCATGTAGCGCGTGGTGACCGGGCTGATGGTCAGAGCAGGATTTTGGTTCTTGTCGTAGCGGTAGCGGGTGATGACCTCGGCCTGGGCGGCCAGGGGGAAGCTGTGGGCCGCGTCCAGACTGACGGTCTCGCCCTCCGACACCTCGCGGCGCAATTCGATGAGGTTGTCCAGGAGATCGAAGACGCGCGTGGTGCTCAGGAAGGGATTGGCGGCCACAAGCTGGTTGGCGGCGCCGGTCTTGTTCTCCACATCGATGCGCACGAGGTTGTCATTGGCGTCGAAGTGACGCTCGGTGCCGTAGTCCAGGGCCGTGAGGGCTTCGGGCTCCTCGGGGTTGAGGCTGGATGTGTCGGCGGCGCGCCGCTGCTTCTGGATCTGGTTGCGCTCGTTGACCACGTAGAGCTGCTGGATGCCGCGCGGGTCGGTGAAGCGCACGAGGTTGCCGGCGTTGTCGTAACGCATCGCGCTGCCGGCGGCCACGCGGTTGTCGATCAGCGGACGGGCCGGGTGCGTGGGAGCGAGCGCGCCAGCGGCCTTGGTGATGGTCGAGGGCGTGCGCAGGGCCAGGGCGGCGTCGCGGGTGATCTCCTTCAGGTAGCCGCCCGTGACGCCGGTCAGGCCGACGGCGGCATTGACCACGCCGTCGCCGTCGGGGTCGTTCTCGGGATGATAGTCGTAGCGGTCGAGGTAGCCGGCCGCGTCGATGACGGCCACGAGCTGGGCGAAGGCGTTGTGACGGTAGTTCTCAACGACGGTCTGGTCGGTGACGCCATCGTCGAGCTTGGTGTTGGGCAGCCGCGTCTCCACCAGGCGACCTACGCTCTGCGATAGCCCGTCGCCGTTGAGATCCAGGTTCTGGGCCAGGGCCGCCGCCTGCGTGGCGGTGATGCTCACGCCCTGGGCAAGGGCCAGGGCCTCGATGTCCGCCTGGCTGCCCTCCTGGTAGTCGTAAACCAACTCGGTGGTGTAGCGCGCCTGCTGGTCGCTCGTGCCTGCGCCGTCCAGATCGAAGTCCACGGCGCGAATGTTGGGCTGATTGGTCTGCGGCGTGAAGCCAAGGTCGTTGCCGCGTGCGCCGGTCACGGTGCGCAGCTGCTGGAAGATGGGCTCGTAGGTGAAGCGGTTGACGATGTCGGACCCGGCCGTGCCGGCGCCATCCACGCCGCGCGGGGCGTCGGCCTCGCGGCGGACCTCCAAGATGTTGCCCTGGGCGTAACGGTCGAGGTTCGCACTGTCGAAGGTGTTCAGCACCTGGTTCTGCAAGGGCAGGGTCAGGCCGATGAGCTCTTCGTCGTCGTTGTAGGCCCAGGTGGTGATGAAAGACGCCGGATCGTCGCGGCCGAAGGCGGCCTCGGGGCCGCGGACGTCGCGGTTGGTCAGCTCCTCGCGCCGGAGGCAGTTGCCGTGGTGGTTGAAGCGGTAGATGCTCCGATTGCCGTTGCGGTCAAGGATGGTGCTTTCCAAGGAAGGCGTGCTGAGCGAACCGGCACCCAGGTCCAGGTAGTCGTAGTCGATCAGGCCGCCGGCGGGAATGCCGCTGTCGTTGGTGCCGCCCCAGAGCTGCGTGTCCAGGCGGTCGGCGAAGACGCCCGCGAGGATGTAGGCGTTGGTGATGCGGGCGGGGCCCTTGACCGCGCGGTCCAGGTGGGTGACGGGATCGATGACTTCGTTGGGATAGAAGACC
>JACQVT010000268.1 GCA_016209665.1 Planctomycetota bacterium
ATTCAGGCGTGACCACAGCCACGCTGACCGTCTCGTCGGCCGACGGCAACGACGCGGCCGACTATCGCTGCGTGGTGACCAACAGCTTCGGCAGCGCGGCCTCGAACCAGGCGACCCTGACCGTCAGCTCACCAACGCTTCCCGGCGATTTCGATCACGACCAGGACGTGGACCAGGAGGACTTCGGGCACCTGCAGAACTGCCTGGGAGCGGCGACGGCTCCCCCGGCCGATCCGAACTGCGCCGACGCCAACCTCGACAACGATCCCCTGGGCACCGTGACCCAGGACGACCTTATGCTGTTCCTGCAGTACATCACCGGCCCGGGTATCGCCGGGGGTCCCAACTGATCAGAACACGTCGGCCATCCACTGCCCGCCGTGCTCGGGGTTGCCGACCAGGCGTTGATTGCTCACGTCGATCCACCAGTCCATCAGCTCGAGGGGAATCTGGCCGAGGAGAGGTGTTCGCCCCTCCGGAAGTTCCATGACTTCACTGATGCAGTCGCGGCCCTGGACGTACACCTTCGCGACGCCGTAGACCCCCAGGGAGACGGGGCCGGTGACGGTGCGAGCTTCCTTGGTCCGCTGGAACACCAGCCCAAGGCGCTCGATCAAGGATTTCGGCAGGCAGAGGTAGGTCGCGCCGGAATCCACCAGGGCCTCCGCCTTCAGCCGTCGCACCTGGTCAGGGGCCAGTTCGCCGCGCTCAGCACGTTCGACATCCACGTAGTTCTCGACCGTGACTTCGATCACTACCCTACCCACGTCAGTCCCTCTTTTTGGCTCGACGATGCTTGTGGACATGGTACCACCTCGCCCTGCCTCGGGCCTGTTAAGCCCTGACCTAGCCCATTATACCCGGTGAGGGGGAGGGCCCCCAAGCTGTCGGACCCACAAATGTCACAGCCCGGCGGGTTACTCAGGGCACCAACGGCTTGTCAATCTCCGACGGCAAGGTAGACTCGCGATTCAGCACCTGATCTGCCCAGGGGCCTATCTGCCGGCAGGGAGGCGCGCGAATTCTAGGGATGGGCTGGTGACTATGTCTTCCCTCGGTTTCACACACCTGCACGTGCATTCGGACTACAGTCTGCTGGATGGGGCGGCGCGGATCGACAAGCTCGTCGAGAAGGTCAAGGCCCAGGGGGGCAGAGCCGTGGCCCTGACCGACCACGGCAACATGTTCGGGGCGATCACGTTCTACCAGACGGCGGTCAAAGCGGGGATCAAGCCGATCCTGGGGTGCGAGGTGTACGTGGCCCCCGGTGATCGGCGGGAGCGCGACGCCAAGGGCATGAAGGAGGCCAGCCACCACCTGCTGCTGTTGGCCCAGAACCGCACCGGCTATCAGAACCTGATCCGACTGACGTCGCGGGCCTTCCGCGAGGGCTTCTACTACAAGCCGCGGGTGGACCGCGAGCTGCTCCGCGAGTACCACGAGGGGCTGATCTGCACGAGCACCTGCCTCGGCGGCGAGATTCCGCAGGCCCTTTTGAGCGAGCGGCGGCGGGACGCCGAGGAGATCGCCAGGTTCTACCTCGACCTGTTCGGCGAGGAGCGGTTCTACATCGAGCTGCAGGACCACGGCCTGGAGCCTCAGCGGCTGATCAACCCGGAGCTGGCCGACCTGGCCCGCAGGCTCGGCGTGGGCACGGTGGTCAGCAACGACGTGCACTACCTGGAGCACGACGACCGCGAGGCCCACGACGTGCTGTGCTGCATCAGCACCGGCAGCAAGCTCACCGACGCGGACCGGTTCGGATTCGAGACCGACCAGTTCTACCTGAAGTCGCCGCAGGAGATGCACGAGTTGTTCCGGGCGTACCCGGACGCCCTGGCGAACACCGAGCGGGTCGCGGAGCTGTGCAACGTCGAGCTGTCGCTCGGCGAGCGGCATGCCCCGGTGTACCGCGTGCCCGGCGGCCGGAGCGCCGATGAGTATCTCCGCGAACTGGTGTACGAACATGCGGCGGAGAAGTACGCCGAACTGACCGACCAAATCCGCGAGCGGATCGACTACGAGCTGGACGTCATCGCATCCAAGGGGTTCTCCAGTTACTTCCTGATCGTGTGGGACTTCGTGAACTACGCCCGCTCGCGGGGCATCCCCTGCGGGGGCAGGGGCAGCGCGTGCTCGACGGTGGTGGGCTACTGCCTGGGGCTGTCGTCGCCGGAGCCGCTGCGGTACGGGCTGTACTTCGAGCGGTTCATGGACCCCGACCGCGACGAGATGCCCGACATCGACATGGACATCTGCCAGGACGGCCGCGAGGAGGTCATCGAGTACGTCCGGCAGAAGTACGGCCACGTCGCCCAGGTGGTCACGTTCGGGACGCTCAAGCCGCGGGCGGCGGTCAAGGACGTGAGCCGGGTGCTCGGTCTGGGCTTCGACGAGGCCAACGCGATCACCAAGCTGATCCCCGAAGAACTCAAGATGACGATCGACAAGGCCCTGGACCAGGAGCCCGACCTGCGCCGGCTCTACAAGGAGAACGATCAGGTCCGCCGGGTGATCGACATCAGCCGTCGGCTGGAGGGTCTGGCCCGGCACACCGGCGTGCACGCGGCCGCGGTGGTCATCGCCGACGAGCCGCTGGACAACTTCGTGCCGCTGTACGTGCAGCCCAAGTCGCCGCAGCTCATGACGCAGTACGACGGACCGTGCGTCGAGGCCTGCGGCCTGCTGAAGATGGATTTCCTGGGCCTGCGGACGCTGACGGTGATCGAGCGGGCCCGGCAGCTCGCCGAGCGGAACTACGGCATCACGCTGGAACTGGACAAGATCGACCTGGCCGACCCCAGGGTGTACGAGCTGTTCGTCCGGGGCGAGACCAAGGGCATCTTCCAGTTCGAGTCGGCGGGGATGCGGGACGTCTTGATGAAGATGCGGCCGAACCGCATCGAGGACCTGATCGCCGCCAACGCCCTGTACCGCCCCGGCCCGATGAAGTACATCGACGCCTACATCGGCCGCAAGCACGGCGAGCGGTGGTCCGCGACCCACCCGATCATGACCGAGGTGCTGAGCGAGACCTACGGCATCATGGTCTACCAGGAGCAGGTGTCGCGGCTGGTGAATCGACTGGGCGGGATCGAACTCAAGAAGGCGTTCCGGCTGGCCAAGGCGATCAGCAAGAAGAAACACTCGACCATCGAGTCGATGCGGGAGGAGTTCCTGGCCGGCTGCGAGGCCAAGGGGGTCACGCGGGCGACGGCCGAGCAGATCTTCGCCGACATCCTCGAGTTCGGCAGCTATGCCTTCAACAAGGCCCATTCGACCGGCTACGCCCTGGTGGCATACAAGACGGCCTACCTCAAGGTGTACCACCCCACCGAGTACATGGCCGCCCTGCTGACGTTCGAAATGGACTCGACGGAGAAGGTATCCGAGTACATCGAGGAATGCCGTCGCATGGAGATCCGCATCGCTCCGCCGGACGTCAACATCTCGGAGAACGACTTCACCGTCGTCGGACAGGGGGAGCGGCTGATCCGCTTCGGGCTGGGGGCCATCAAGGGTGTTGGCGAGAAGGCGGTGGGGGCGGTCGTGTCGGCCCGGGCGGACGGCCCGTTCAAGTCGATCTTCGACTTCTGCGAGCGTGTGGACATGGGCGCGGTGAACCGGGTCGTGGTCGAGGCCCTGGTCAAGTGCGGGGCGTTCGATTCGACCGGGGCCATGCGCAAGGGGCTGATGGCGGTGCTGGATGACGCGATCGCCCATGGGGCGTCGGCCGCGGCCGACCGCAGGTCCGGTCAACTGTCGCTGTTCGGGGGCGGCGATGAGGCCGGGACGGCCCGGCCCGAGCCCCAGGTGCCGCCTCTGCAATGGACCGAGGCTGAGATGCTCGCCCACGAAAAGGCGACGCTGGGCTTTTACGTCACGAGCCATCCGCTGTCGTCGCACGAGAAGATGCTGCGCAAGTACACCACCGCCCGCACGACCGACCTCAGACGCTTCAGCGACGGTTCGGAGGTGACCATCGGGGGCATGATCTCGAAGATCCGCACCGTCGTGACCAAGCAGGGCCGCAACGCCGGCTCGAAGATGGGCATCGTCACGGTCGAGGACCTGGCCGGCCAGGTCGAGGTCGTCCTGTTCCCCAAGGATTTGCAGACCTATCAGGCCCAACTCGCCTTGGATACCGTGGCGTTCTTCCGCGGGCAGGTTGACCGCCGCCGTGAGGAGCCGTCGCTGCGCGTCGCGGAGGTCGTGCCCCTGGACCAAGGCGATGAAAAGCTGGGCCGGATGGTCCTGATCCGCCTGCGTCCTCCCGCGGCCACCCCGGCCGCCCTGCACGAGCTGGAACGTATCCTGACCCAGTACCCCGGTGACCGGCCGGTCTTCCTGGAGCTGTACACCAGCACCGCCCTCAAGGTCACGATGCGGGTGAACGGCCGGAGGGGCGTGGCGCCCTCCGCCGACCTCCTGGCCGCCGTCCAACGGACCCTCGGACCGGACAGCATCGTCGTCCTCGGCCCCACCCAGCTCGCCGGCCCAACGGCCGAGCCCGACCTGACCGAACCGCCGAGCAACGATACGACCGATGTCCACGAAGAGCTGGAGGAGCATCTCCTGATTTCGGATTAGGCAGCACGTGCCCACAATGTCCGCACGGGCCTCCAGGCAACTGCTCGTCGGCCTGTCATGCCCGGCTGAGCGATTCGGGACAAGGACTTGCGCCAAATCTGCCCCGCGGCCCCAGCTTGCATTCCGCCGCCCCTTGCCTAATAATAAGTCAGTTTGGACCCGCGGTACCAGGGTAGGGTGGATTACGGCTATGTTTCCTGATCTCGACATCCTGCGCGAAATCAGTCAGTTGATGAGCAGCTCGCTGGAGCTGAGGTGGGTATTTGATCGGGTGATGCGGATCCTGGCGGCCCGGCTGGGCATCGAGAAGGGCCGGCTGGTGATCCTGGACGATGTGACGGCCCAGTTACGGATTGAGGCCTCCTATGGCCTGACCCCCGAGATGCAGCGTCGGGGGGTCTACAACATCGGGGAGGGCATCACCGGCCGGGTCTTCGAGCGGGGCGAAATCCGGGTGGTCGCCGACGTGCGGCAGGACCCGACGTACCTCGATCGGACGGGCGCCCTCAAATCGAGGGATGTCCCGTGCAGCTTCATCTGCCTGCCCATCACCAGCGAGAATAAGACCATCGGCGTGCTGAGCGTGGACAAGGCGTTCGTGGACGCCGACACGCTGGATCGGGACGTTCGCATCCTGACCATCGTGACGGCCATGATCTCCCAGACGGTCCGCATCAACTGGATGGTGTCGCGGCAGAAGGAGGAGCTGGTCGCCGAGCTGTCCGAGTTGAAGCGGACGATCACCGACCGGTATGCCTTCTCGAACATCGTCGGGTCCAGCCCGGCCATGATGGAAGTGTTCAAGACGGTCGAGCAAGTGGCCCGGACGCGGGCGACGGCCCTGCTGGTGGGCGAGACCGGCACGGGCAAGGAGATGATCGCCAAGGCCATCCACTACAACAGCGACCGGAGGGACAAGCCGTTCATCCGTGTCAATTGCGGGGCGCTGTCGGGCACACTGCTGGAGAGCGAGCTGTTCGGCCACGTCAAGGGGGCGTTCAC
>JACQVT010000269.1 GCA_016209665.1 Planctomycetota bacterium
GATCGACAAGGCGATCGAGCGACGAGCGAAGTTTAGGCTCGCCCCCCGGAGTCACACACACGAGGAGGCCTGAGCATGGCTCGCAAGGCAAAACCGACGACGGACGCGGTCGATATCCTGCATCGCAGGTACTTCGAGGGCAGGTCCCGACGCCTCGCGGAATTGGAGGAAGAACGCGCCAAGGCCGAGGTGGGGCGCAAGATCTACGAGCTGCGAAAACGGGCCGGTCTTACTCAGCAGCAGCTTGCGGAACTCGTCGGCACCGCACCCTCAGTCATCTCCAGAGTTGAGGATGCCGACTACGAGGGGCATTCGCTTTCCATGCTCCGCAGGATCGCTGCCGCCCTCAACAAGCGAGTCGAGATTCGCTTCGTCTCCGCCGGAGGCAAGCTCGCCCAGGCGTAAGCCAGCTTCCGGAGCGCCACTGAGCGCGGTCCAATCTTGGCTCTCCGTTGACCTGGCGCGCAACGCTGGCTGCTCTGGCATCTCGGCCCGGCGGCCGGCACCGCTCTCGGGTCGTCGCCCGCGCCCGCGGCGGGATCGCGCAGCCCGGACGTACAGCACCCAGTCGCCGCCTTCCGGCACGGTGACGACGTTCTCGCCCGCGGTGAGGTCCGGGCCGTTGGTCCACCAGCCCGTCCTGGGGCCGAACCATCGCGTCTCCAGGCGGCGGCGGCCGGCGGCGGACGCGAGATCGACCTTCGCCTCGGCCCGGCCCGGGAAGTAAAACACGTAGTGCTCGCCCGGGACCGCCAGGCAGAATCCCCCGGTCACGTACTCGTCGTGCACCTCGAGGTCGCGATACGGCAGGGCCTCGAAGAAGCTCCGCAGATGCTTGAGCTGCAGGGCGGCCACACCGGGCCCGGGGTCACCCATGTAGAAATAGCTGACGCCCTTGCTCCAGTCACCGTAGGTCGCATACCCCCCCGCCATCGCGATCGACCAGTGGCACCGGCGGGTCCAGTCCGCGCTTTGCCCGTGGCCGGGGGCGTTGGGCTTGCCCTTCTGGTTCTTGATCCCATCGCCTTCGTATCCGTACTCCTCGTTGACGTAAGGCTTGGGCACGTCCTTGTACTTCAGCACCCAGTCGCGGACCTCCTTCTCCGTCCCGTACTGCTGCGTGATGATGAAGCCCGCCCAGTCCGACTGCGGATACAAGAAGTCCGCGTAGCCGTGGGCCGAAAGCAACCGATCGTACGGGTCTTCCTGCTTGACGAACGCCCCCATCGTGTTGCCCCACTGGGTGTCGCGGTACTCGTTGTGTTCGTTGCCCAGGTCCCACCAAACGTTGTCGAACGCGGCCAGCCGGGCCACCGCGTAACGATACAGCCGGTATTCGGCCTCGGTCAGCCTGCCGTACTCCCGCGGGAGCCGCTGCTTCTCGATAGTCACGATGCAGGTCGCCACGATTCCGGCATCGCGCATCCGCCGCACCGCCCGGTCGATCCGCTGCCAATAGGCCACGTCGAACCGCGCGAAATCGTAGTGGTGCGGCTCGCCCAGCCACGCGGGCAGCGGGTTGATCGGCCGGGCCGTGCCGTAGTTGGGCGCCTGCTGCGGCTCCGGCACGCCGTGCTCGGCGTCCTTGCTCACCTGGCCGCCCGCGTCGCGCGGGTAGCCCGCCAGCAGGAACCGGACCTTGTTGAAGCCCTCGCGGACGCAGTACCCGATGGTCGCGTTGACCTGCTCGTCGGTCTTCCGCGGGTCCATCAGGTGATAGGCCGTGTAGCCCAGGTGGTAGAACGGCTTGCCCGTGCCGGCGTGGATGAAATGCTTGCGATGCTGCGGGTCGACGATGACCGGGCCCGCCCGGTCGCCGCCGCTGCATTCCAGCTTGCCGCTGAAGGTTTTGTCGAGCCCGCCGCCCTTCAACGTGATGTGGTATTCGTAGGTGGCTCGCTCACGATCCGGGCAGAACCGCAGGCGAAGCACGCTGCCGTCCTGTGAATCGCAGAAACCCCGGACCGCGATCGGCTTGCCGCCGGTGAGCGTGAACTCACCCGTCAGGTCGGCCTCGGTAAACGGGTTACCGAACGGCGGATCGGCCACCCGAACAGTGAACTCCGCCAGGTCATACCGGCCTACGCTCGTCGGCGCATCCATCGTCACCCGCTCCGGCGGCGCCGCCAGACACGCCGACACCATCCACACAGAATACAACGTCAGCATATCGTTCCCCTTCAGCGGTCGATCCCATTGCACGGGATGGGCGTCTCGAGCTTGTTGATCGCGGCATGAAGGTCGAGCAAAGCCAGGGCCAGCGAGTCCGCCCCGGTGATCGCCTCGTAGTGGCCGGTCTTCAAGCTCGCCCGCGGCAGCGGGTGCCCCTGCCAGA
>JACQVT010000270.1 GCA_016209665.1 Planctomycetota bacterium
CCGTCGCGCTGCCGGTCGCCTCCGCCGACGAAGCGCCCGTCTCGCTCGCCGCCGCTTCCGGCGCTGCCGGCGGGAGCAACGACGCCCACGGCTCCCGCCCCTCACCGCCGCCGGGCAGGTACGCCCGCAGCTTGCCGGCCAGCACCCGTGGGTTATCGCCGGCCTGAATGCCAAGCACGCCCTTGACCACGACAGTCTTGGTCAACAGCTCCCGGCTGCTGCGATACGCCAGCCGACGGGCCAGCGGCAGACAGACCAGGTTCGCCAGGCCCAACCCGTACAGCGTCGTCAGCAAGGCGACCGCCAAGCCCGGGCCGATCCTGCCGGGATCGTCCATCCTCCCGAGCATGACCACCAGGCCGATCAGCGTGCCCATCATCCCGAACCCCGGCGCGAATTTCGCCATCGCCTCCAGGGCCGCCTTGCCCTCGGCATGACGAAGGTCCAGGCTCTCCAGTTCGGCCTGGCACACCGTCTCGAGGGTCTGGCGGTCCGTGCCGTCGATGGCCATCTGCAGCGCCCGGCGGGTGAAACCGTCCCGCAGGCCGCTCACCGGCTTGTCCAGGGCGAGCACTCCGTCACGCCGGGCAATCTCGGCCAGCGCGACCAGGGTAATGATCGTCTCTTCCGGCGAGGTCTCCTGCGAGACGAACGCCTTCCGCACGACCCGGGCCAGCCGCCGCGGCCCCACGGCCGGCGAGGCGATCAGTCCCGCGACCACCGCCCCGCCGACGACGAATGCCGCCGACGGCGCCTGCCAAAAAGCCCCCGCCGCCATTCCCGCGCCGGCGAACACCATCCAAGCCAGCAGCACGGCCAGCGCCGCCAGTCCCAGAATCGTCGTGCGATCGACCACGCCGCCTCCTTGCCGCGCTGGCCCCGACCCGCGTCACCACAGTTCCGCGGACCGTCCGACCGACCGACCTATAACCCGGTCGTAAGCCTCTCACGGCTGTCATCGACCATGCGGTCCCGCGGATTCATCTCGATCCGCTGCCACTCTGCGAAGTGGCCCGCTACGTAGCACGAGCCGCCTCACCGGTTCCGTCGCCGATCCGACGACCTGAAGCGGACCACCGGCGCGCCGCCCTTGAGATCATGGCCGGAACACCCGAACCATCCGGCCGTACTCCACCGCTCTGGCCACCACCTCTTCCACCTTCTCCTTAACGATCAACGTCTCGCCGTTGATAAGCATAATGGTCGTATCCGGTCGCTCCTCGATCGTCTTGATGAGGTCGCTGTTGACGATGAAGCTCGAATTGTTGAGCCGCGTCAGCCTGATCAAGCCGTCGGCCTTTCCTGTAGCCGCGCCGGTCGCGCGGGCCAGAATCTCGACACCGAGTCGCTCGCCCGGCCGCAAGGCCGCGCCAATGAGTCAGCCCACCACCGGCATCTCGCCTTCGGCGGCGCCCGCTGGGGGCGGTCTGCCGGCCGCGAACGTCGCGCCCGGTCCATCCCATCGGACCGGCCACCAGCGCCCGCCGACACCCTTAGTTATCGGGCTATTAGCAGCAATTCGTTGAGGAGTTCGTTGGACGTGGAGATGACGCGGCCGGCGGCGGAAAAACCCGTCGAGGCCGTGATCAGTCCGATAAACTCGCGGGTCAGATCGACGTTGCTCAGTTCCAGTGCGCCGGCGGCTAACGTACCGGCGCCCATCGTGCCCGGCGTGCTGATCACCGCCGCTCCGGAATTCGGCCCCACCACGTACAGATTGTTGGCCCTGGCGATCAGGCCCTCGGGGTTGGTGAAGGTCGCCAACGCTACCTGGCCCAGCGGCCGCGTCAGCCCGTTGCTGAACGTGCCCGTGATCACGCCATTGTTCCCGACGGCGAAGCTCGTGAGGCTCCCGGTCGCAAAGCCGTCCTGCGTGGTCATCACGACGCCCGAGCCCGCCGTGGTCAGGCCGGTCACGTGATCGAAGTTCAACTCGATCTGCATCGGGTTGACGGCGCCGGTGTCGGCCCGGTCGATCTGGATGCTGTTGCCGGTGACGGCGGCCAGGCGACCGTCGTTGTCGAACGTCAGCGTGCCCGTGGTGCCGAGGACGGGGCTGACGTCCGTATCGTCGCGGCTCTCGGCGTAGAACCGCCAAACGTTGCCGGCGTTGGACTTGCTGGCCAACACCATCGTGACGTCGACCTGAATGGGCGTGCCCAGCGAGTCATAGGCGATAAAGCTGGTGTAGACGCTCTCACCGTTGGCGGCCTGGGTCTGCGTGAAGTTAAACGGTGTGTTGAAGTTGCCATTGCTGCTGCGGATCGCCGACAAATCGATCCCAATGGCATTGTCCGTACCGGGGTTGCCCTCCACCACCAGCGTGCCCGCGGCGATGCCCCCACTCCCGTCGCTGATCCGCACGCCCGGCGTCCCACCGACCGCCGGATCCGTGTTGATACCGAGGTTATCCTGCAGGAACGTGGCGAAATCGCCCAGTGTGCTGCCCGCCGCCACGGTGAATTGCTGCTCGGGCAACTGCCGGCCGCCCTTCTGGACGTTCTGAAGCGTGACCACGTCACCCTCGGCGAACAGCGCCGTGCCGGGGGTCGCCGGGTCGACCAGGCCGGTCAGCAGCGTACCGGCGGTGGCCGCCCCACCGCTGATATCCTCGAACGCCTGCGACGCCAGCACGGTCCCCTGCGTGGCGATGGTGCCGCTCGCGTTGAGGTTGCCGTCCAGGTTGACATTGCTGGTCGCCCGGGCCGAACTCAGCGTCCCCAGCGGAATCTCCAGGTCCGTCAACGCCCCCGACACAATGCTGTAATTGTCGTCGGTACCGTAGCCCTGCACGCGGTATCCATCGGCGGTCACCAGTCGGTTGTTGGCGTCCAGACGGAACGTCCCGTCGCGCACATAGACCTGGCCGTCGTTGGGCGTGTTCACGATGAAGAACCCGCTGCCCTCGATGGCCATGTCCGTGGGCACCCCGGTGGTCTCGATCGCCCCGGGCGTGAAACTCCGCTGCACGCTGCCCAGGGCCGAGCCCAGCCCGATCTGCAGCGGGTTGGTGCCCCCCAGCACGTCGCCGGGAGCCGTCCCGTTCGACAGGGTCAGCGACAACTGGTTCTCGAAGTTGGCCCGGCTGGCCTTGAACGCCGTCGTGTTGATGTTGGCGATGTTGTCGCCCACCGTGTCGATCCGAAACTGGTTGCTGTTCAGACCGGTCAGACCGGTGAACATCGCGGACGTCAGACCCATTGCTGTCTCCTCTGTCTTGGCTATGCGAGACCGGCATCTTGGCGGTCCGGTTGTCCGGCTGGAAGCCCGGCCCCAAAACCCCGTTAGAACTTTCGGGGCGTCGTTGAATCCGCCGCCGCCGTCGCGCCGTCCGTGTTCTGCACCAACTGTAGTGCCGTCAGCGGCAGCACCTCGCCCGAATCCAACTCGAGCAAGACCTCGCCCCGATCGGTGAACCGCACGCCGGTAACGATCCCTTCGACCACAAACTCGTTGCCGCCGCCGTCGGTCACCTTGCCCTGGACGTACTTGCCGATCAGCGCTGCCGCCGAACCGAACCGCTGCTGGTCGGTTAACTGCTCCAGCCTGGCGCTCATCCGCGTGTTCATCTCCAGCTCGCGGATGGTCGACAACTGCTGGACCATTTCCTGGTTGCTCATGGGTTTCATCGGGTCCTGCATCTGCAACTGTTTGACCAGGATGTTCATGAAATCGTTGCCCGAGATGCCGGCCAGACCCGTGCTGTCCGTCGACGCCGATCCCGACGTGGCCGCCGAACCCACCGTCACATTCACACCCGGACCTGTCACCGTCGTAGCCATGTTCTCTCCTTTGCTTAAACGAGCACGTCGACGCCTGTTTGACGCCAGTCCGATGCCAAGTGTTGGGCTCCCAGCCGGGCCGACCCGCTCGTGTCCCGCTCGTTGATGTCACCACCGGCGTCTTGGCCGGTCTCATCTCCGCTGCCGTGCCTCCCATCCTGCCAATGTCTGTAGTCCGCGGCCGTCTGTTGTCCTTCGCCGTGCGCGGACGGCTGGCCGCCCTCGCGCTCCGGCATCGACGACGGCGCGGGCGGTCGCAAGTCAACTTCCATCCGGTCGACCTGGATGCCCTGCTGTTCGAGGACACCCTTCAGTTCGTGCAGGTGGCCCTGGATCGCCTCCCGGCCCGCTGAAGTCTCGGTCTGGAACCGAACGGTCACCAGATGCTCGACCATCCGCACGTCGACCCGCACCCGGCCCAGCTCGGGCGGCGACATGTCCAGCGTCATCGAAGACCGCTGCGACCCCACCTGTGTCCGCACGACGCGGGCGAGTTCGCGAAGCGACTCCGGCGATTCCACGTCCAGCGTCTGGCCGGTCGGTGCGGCTGTGGGCTTACCCCTCATCGCGGCAGAGGGCGATCCGTCAGGCGGGCCCGCTTGAGCGATGCGCTGCCGCCCCAACTGGCCAAGCAACTGCTGGAACTCGTGGTTGGTCGCTCCCGCGCGCCCGGCGGTCCCCCCCGACCTCACCGCCGTTGCCGCGACTTGTTCCTCATGCCCTCCTGGCGAACTGCCTCCGCCGGTCGTTTCGCCGTTCGCCGCGCTCGGCATCGGGTTCGTGCCCCCCGCGGGGGCAGGGCTGTGGGTTCCCTGGCCGTCGGCCTGGGGCGGCGGGCCGGGCGGCGGCACCTCCGCGTTCACCAAATCACCGACGGCATGCGCCGGGGCGTCGGCTGCCGGCGCGACTGCCCCCTGGCTGGTCGCCGTCGTTTCGTCCGCGGCGGTTGATGGGCCTTGCGTGGGTGTGGCAATGGCCACGCCGGCTGGGTAGTCGTTCGCTGAATCGACGGTCGACCGCATGGCGGGATCCGCGTCCGGGCGGCCGGCGTGGGTCGCCTCGGGCGTGGCCGATAGGTCTTCGACGCTCTGGCCGCCCCCAGGGACCTTCGCGTCGGTCCGCTCACGGGCCATCGACCGCAAACGGTCGACGCGCCGCGGCTTCTCGGCTCGCGGCGGCTCCGATTCGCTCCGCCGCAGTTCCTCGCGGGCCTGGCGGGACGCGGTGTCCGACGCCGACCGTTCCGCCCGGCGACGATCGGGCGCCTGCTCG
>JACQVT010000242.1 GCA_016209665.1 Planctomycetota bacterium
GATGCCCGATGAACCTGCCGATGGATTTCGACGGTGACGGCGACGTGGACGGCGAAGACTTCGGCCACTTGCAGGCGTGCCTGACCGGGGTCGGCGGGACGTTCCTGCCCGGCTGCCAGGACGCCGACCTCGATGGCGACTTCGACGTCGATGGGCTGGATATCGCGATCTTCCTCGGATGTCTCAGCGGGCCGCATATCGTCGCCGACACGAGTTGCTTGCCGTGATCCGTCTCTTCGCAGTTTGTGGGACCGGCTTCCAGCCGGTCATGCAGACCGGCAGGATGCCGGTCCCACACAGTCAGAAAACAGCAATGAAGCAGTCAACCCGAAGTCTTTCGTTGGGGAGCGCGCGTATGGGATGCAGACGACGCTGGCAGGTGGTGGCTTTGGGATCCGGGCTGTTGGCCGCTGCCGCCGGGGCGTGGGCGGCCGAACCGGCGGCGGGACAACGACTGGTGCTCGTGAAGACCGGCTCGCCACAAGCGCTCATCGTGCCGGGGCCGCAACCATCACCCGTGGAACAGACCGCTATCCAGAAACTGCAGGCGGGACTGCTCCGCGACGGCGGGCCGGCGGCCACCGTGCCCGTGGCGAGCGATCAGGGCGACGCCGCGGCGTGCATTCTCGTCGGCACGCTGGCCGGCAACCCGGTGCTGGCCCGGGTGGCGGAGCAGGCGGGCATGCGGCTGGACGATCTGCCACCGCAGGGCTTCGTTCTCCGCACGGTGATGGATGGCGATCGGCCGTGTCTGATGATCGCAGGCGGTGACGACCGCGGCGTGCTATACGGCGTTCAGGAGGCCGTCAGCCAGATCATCACTTGCACGCCGACGGATGAGGTCTACGCCGAAGCGTGCGACCTGCGGGCCGCGCCGGCCCTGGAACACCGCGGCACGTACTGCCTGACCTGCTGGGGCGGTGCACCCAGCTACGATCGTCAGGCGTGGGAGGACGCCATCGACTCGATGGCCGACGCGGGCATGAACCGGGTCATGTTCTGGATGGACGGCCTCTTTCGCTCGACCCGCCATCCGGGGACGTTCCTCAACAAACCGGGCGAGCAGTATGCCAAGACCAGGCTGACCACGGATGACATCCGCCGGCTGATCCGGTTCGCCCACGACCGTGGGATGACGTTCTACTTCGGTTCGGGCGTGTTCGGCTGGTTCACCGCCGGCGGGTACATCGCCAAGCAATTCAAGGACGCCGTCGACCACACCGGCCAGGGGCTGTGCCCATCCAGCCCGACCGCCCGGCGGGTGACGGTCGAGTACCTGTCGGAAATGAACGACGTGTTCCCCGACGCCGACGGCTACATGCTGGAGATCCGCGACGAGATGGACGACTGCATGTGCCCGAAGTGCCAGAAGGTGCTCGACGCCGTCGGTTCGAAGCAGTTCGGCCAGTCGGAGATGGATTTCCTCGATGAGCTGACCGCGGCCGTCTGGAAGCAGCACCCGCGCACGCGGTTTATCTGGCTGATGGGCTATGCCAACCACGACCACGACCCGATGTACTATGAGCGCATGAGGACCCTCGGCCGCGACCCGCGGATGGAGTGGCTCGAGGTGCGGATGAACTGGACGCTGCCCACGCCGGACGGGAAGCGCAAACCGCTCCGCGAATTCTCCGACAAGGTGTATCACTGGGACCCGTACTATCGGCTGGCTCCCGAGCACATGCAGGGCCGCGTGCGGCAGACGATCAAGGAAGGGCTGCACGGCTACCTGCCGGCCTACGAGCCGGGCTTTGCGAACCTGTCGATCTACGACACGCAATCGGAGACACCGTTCCCCGTGCGGCTGATCCCGTTCTGCCTGACGCAGTTTTACTACCGCACATTCACGTGGAACCCGCAGATCAAGCCGGACGCGGTGATCGACCGGGCCTGGCGCGAGTATTTCTCGGCCGAGGTGCCGCGACAACTCGCGGAGGACCTGTTGTTCATGCGGCGGTTCATGGCCGAGCACTACACGGAGTTAACCCGGACCATCGGGCGCGGCCTGGGGCCGGACGGCTCTGGCCTGATCGCGACCGTCGAGGACATCTGGACCGTCGAGCGCAAGGGCGGCGACAAGACCCGCGACTGGCTGCTGACCGCGGTGGCGGCCGACATCCGGCGGTTCCAGTCGCTCACCCGCGGCACCGGCAACATGGCCCGGGTCAAACAGATCGAGGAACGAATCGCCCAATACCGCCCCACCGCCTCGCGGCGCAGTCGGGCCTCGATGGACCTGATCGGCCGGTCGATCGACGACATCCGGGCCGAGCTGGCCAAGTGCGGCCAGTACGTAACCGAGGCCGACGAGGCCCTCGCCCGCATCGACAAGTACATCAATCTGATCCACGCCCGCTCGCCCGCGACCACCCAGCCGGACGACAAATGAAAGGGGAGTTCAGAGTTCAGCCGACGACCCGAGTTTCTTCCTTATCATCACCCATCCGGTCGTCCACACGAGAAGTGCCAGACTCACCAGTGTTGCGAACTGGGAAGTTGTGAGGATTACCTGAGCGCCATACAATCGCATCTCCTCGGCCCGGAAGGTGCGGAGACTTTCCAGGCGGTGCGCCAGGCCGGCCGCGTCCCTGGATGCACTGATCGGCTGAGCAAGCTCCCTTGCCTCTTCTCGCGTACCCTCAGTGATCTCCACGCCGCATTTCGCAAGCCAATCGCGGATCACCGCCTCGTCTATCTTGGCAGGCGAAACCGGTTGGTCCTTGCC
>JACQVT010000243.1 GCA_016209665.1 Planctomycetota bacterium
CGTCGAGGTCTGCAACAACGGCATCGACGACAATGGGGACTGCCAGGTCGACGAAGGCTGCACCGAAATCTGCGACAACGGCATCGACGACGACGGCAACAGCCTGACGGACTGCGCCGATCCGCAGTGCACGGCCAGCCCGCTGTGCAGCGAGATCTGCGACAACGGCATCGACGACAACGCGAACAGCCTGGTGGACTGCTACGACCCGATTTGCGACCCGTTCCCGGCCTGCCAGTGCCACGATCCGGTCGCGGACTCGGACGGTGACGGCGACGTCGACATGATCGACTTCGCCGGCTGGCAGCGGTGCCACATAGTCGCCGCCGCCTTCTCGCAGGCGTGCATCTGCTTCGATCAGGACCGCGACGGCGACGTCGATGAACTCGATCTGACCCGTCTCATCAACTGCGCGAACGGGCCGAGCGTCCCCGCCGACCCCGGCTGCGATTGACACGTCCAGACGATCAGAGACGGATCAGTGCAGGCCTGAGATGTGTCAAAACGGGAGGACGGGGGAATGGAACTGGTAGTCGGAAATCGCCCCCCGGCCGGTAGTGGCCGATTGAGCATGACCGTGCCGCTCTAGACCGGGCACTGTCCGAATGATCGTCGTCTCCGACACCACACCCATCAACTATCTGGTGTTGATCGCCTAGCCCCTCGACGGCGGAGGCAGACGATAGAACGAGCGCCACCCCATCATCTGGTAGGCGCCTGTGGAATTCACTATCTCCGGTCGTCCCCCATCCCTGTGCGCATCCCGCCGCGCTGCGTCGCTCTACTGCTCGCCGACGCGAATCTCGAAGGTTGGGCCAGGGTCCATCGGGGCTGAACCGCCTTGAGCGGCAGTGTAATAGGTGCCGTAGGTCAGCCGCAGGTGATAGACGCCGGGTACACCAGCCACCTGGAGTGTCAACGTGGCTACTCTGGCCGCTCCGGGACTCATGGTCCCCGCCGTCGTCGCGCCCAAGGGGGCAATGGTGGTGAACCAGGCGTCCACGGGGTTATTGATCGGGCCGGCCAGAGCGTCCAGGCCGTGCGTGCCCGTATGGGTCTGGGTGCCGGACTCAAGGGCTCTTCCCGCGCAGGCGGCGTCCTTCACCGTACTCCGGCAGATCACAGCGGCTTGGGCGTCCACGATGATCCAGTCCACTTGGCCGCAGTTGTAGCGACTGGGCAGAACCTGGCTACTCAGGCCCGCCCAGGCCAGCAGTTCGGCCTGCGGGGTCCAGTCGGCGGCGTCGATGTTGACCACGTTGGGAACGTCGACCGAGGGCACGGCGTCCCAGGCGTCCACCGGCTCGGCGGTCGCCACCACCACGTCCACCACCACGGTCCCGCCGGTCGATGGCAGGCTCACCGATTGGTCGCTGCCGTCGTGGGTAACGAAGTACGCCATCGCGCCCTGTTCGGGCATGGGCAGGACTTCTTGTGGCACCGCCGCCTCGGCGGTGCTGCCTTCCAGGAGGCTCATCATCTGTTCGCCACCACCCTGCATACCCTCTCCTTCGCAGGCGTCGCCCAAGCCGTCCTGGTCGGTGTCGGCCTGATCGGGGTTCCACACCGTGGGGCAGTTGTCGCAGACGTCCCCCACACCGTCGCCGTCGCTGTCGTCCTGCCAATAGTTGGATACGGTCGGGCAGTTGTCGCAGGGGTCGCCCCACCAGTCGCCGTCGGAGTCGGTCTGATCGGGGTTCGCAACCGTTGGGCAGGTGTCACACAGGTCGCCCACGCCGTCGCTATCCGTGTCCGGCTGGTCCGGTTCGTATTCGTTCGGACAGTTGTCGCACACGTCCCCGAAGGTATCGCCGTCGAAGTCGGCCTGATCCGCGTTGATCACGGCCGGACAGTTGTCGCAGGCGTCGCCGACGCTATCTTCGTCGGCGTCCGCTTGGTCCGCATTCACGACGGTAGGACAGTTGTCGACGATATCAGGAATGCCGTCGTCATCGCCGTCTGGCGGTTGCTGGTAACCTGGAGCCGGGTCTTGGCAGTCAGCATCTGGCAGAATGCCAGGCCCCGCCGCGCAGGCTGCAAATCCAGGCACCACTCCCAAATCCGAGTAGTCGATTGTACCGTTCCCATCGCTATCAAGCACCGCGCAGTCCGGTCTCAGGCTACCGCCACCGGCGGTAAGACACATCTGCCATAGGGAGAAGTCCTTGGAGTCAATGGCACAGTCATCGTTCAGGTCATATTTCTTCCACGTGAGGCACTCATCGCCATCGCTGCTGCAGCGGTGTCGAGAGTATGGCGACTCGTCGGCACCGACATCGACACGGCAGTATTGCACACGCGGCTGAGATTCGAAGTCCCACGTGGCAGGCGGTGAAGTGTTCCTGTCGCCTCGGTCGACGCAGGGTGATCCGTCGGTCAGATGGTAGTCGTTGCTGGAGACGAACGCCGGATCGGCGCTGAAGTTGCTCGTGCCCGGTGGCGTGCCTTGGATATTGCAGAACGTTGGTGTCACACCGCCAGCAATCTCTGCGCCCGAGTTATCCCACAGAATACAATTCCTGACGGTTGACTGAGAGCCGGCGTAGAGCCCCCCGGCGTTGTTTCCAACAATGGTGCAGTTCACCACGGCTTGACCTGAGTTCAGCAAGTAGACAGCGCTCCCGCTTGGACAGATGTTCGATGTCAGGACACAGTTGACCGCTGTGCACAGGCCCGACGCGTACATCCCCGCACCATCGACTGAGGCAGAGTTTCCAGAGATCGTACAGTTCCTGACTATAACTTGGCCGGCGTCCACTCGAATACCCGCTCCTGCACTGTCGGCGTCCGTCCCGTTCGCGTTTGCGTCTTGCACGGTGAAACCATCCAGTACGATGTCGGTTGCACCACTGATTCTAACGACATGGTAGCTGCCGCCGTTGCCCACGTTGCCGCTCAGCGTCGTCACGTACTGCTGAATCCGTCGGTCATCGGGGTTGCTCGCTCCGTGACCCGCGAAGCCCCCAATCATGCGGACACAGGTGGGCAAGGCGAATGTCGCGTTTCGGTCATTCGTGTAGGTGTGCGTGACGGGATCCCAGTCCGGCCGGTACGTCCCCTGGCCTACCCAGAGTACATCTCCTTCATGCGCCGACGCCAGTGCATCCTGCAAGTGACGGAATGGCGTTACCCAACTCTTGCCATCCTCCGGGCCCGGATTTCGACTGTCCACGAAGATCCTGCTATGGACCGGAGTTGGGATCCCATCCATCTCTACGCCGCCAATTAGGCCGCCCATGATGTCGCATATGTCGGGGATCCCGTTGGCCGGCCCAACGTCTAGTTCGCACGCGTTGGGGGTCCAGTCAGGACTGCACGTCGCCTCACCCCAGTGCAACACGCTGCACGCACACCACGAACAAACTAGCGTAAACTCCTGCGCCGCCCATCCGTCTGTTGGGTGTATCAGGTCTTGCGCGCAGTTGAAATGTCCGATGAACTGATCCGTGTACGGTTGGGGGGGCCGGTGCGTCATAGGTGTTGGCGACCTTCCGCAAGAACTGTGCCGGCGTCTTCTCCGATGGGCAATCGCACGGCAGATTGATCAAAACCGTGCAGATCATCGCCGGAAGCGTGCCGGCGGCATAGCCGGTCCCGGTCCTGACATCGGTAGCCCTCTCAAGAGTTGGGATGTCATCATTGGGGTCCGGCTCGCCATCAGTCGACAGAATCACAAGCCGCTTGTTGCCGTGGGCGCGAATCTTGAATTCGTCAACTGCCGTCTTCAAGGCCTCGGACATCCACGTGTGGCTGTTCATGTACTCCATTTGCTCGATGCTGGAGATCAGGGCGGCGGCAGTGCTGGGACTGTCGATTCTTGTCAACTGAATCTCCACCCTGGGGTAGTCCGAAAACTGGATTACGGAGATGGCGACGGAGCCATCATGCGGGATGAATGCGTTCGGTCCAGAAATGCAGTTGATGATCCCTTGCTTTTCCAAGGCCCACGCGCCCGTGCTCCCGAAAGGTAGGCTGCCCGAGCTATCGACCAGGAAGATGATGTCCGTCGTTTCCAGGCCGGTAGCGCTGTCCGGCCCCAGATTCAGCGGGGGCAGTTGACTGTAATCTGGGCTTACGTTTGGCGGTTCCTCCACCGCATGAAGGGATGAGCAAACCAAACCCGCGCACAACAGCACTTCTTTCGCATAACGTTTCAGCATGGTGTTATTCCCATTCAACGACCTGAGTGTTTATCTTTCTCGGCAATATGATGTTAACGACAGCGCTCGTTCGAACGCCGGAGACAGCTAATGAAACCGGCAGAGAATAGCCACAAGAGCAGAGTGCTCGGTTCCGGGGTCAAGACCAGCGATTCCAGAGTGCCAACAATCCGCACATAGTTGGCCGCCTGAAAACCGAAAGCCCGGTAGGGAAAGACATCAAACGAAGGGGCGACCGTCGGGAGGGCGTCGCTCTCAAACGCGCTGCCGTTTGTCCGGCTCAAACCCACGGTCATTTCCGAGATCGACCTTCCGGATGACTGGAACCCAACAGCGGAGATGACGAATCCGCTGTCCCAGCCGATGGAGTTGTATACCGAGATTTCGCATCGGTCACCGCTCGTCGCACCTGTCCAGTTTCCCACATTGATTGAGAAAGACGAGTCGGCCGAGGTGTAGATGCCGATGCTGGGGTTGTCCGGGACGGAGTCTGGCACTGTTGGGTCATACGTGTAGGTCCCGGAAAAGGGGACTCCCGGCGCGACCAGCCCCACCCAGTCGCCGGAGGGATCGGTCACCGTGTCAATACGACCCGAGAATTGATAGGAGGTCATCAAGACACCTTCGGCGTTTTGAAGCCCCATCGCCAGTGCCGCGCTCATCGCGAGAGTGACTGCCAGATTGATACTTATTTCTCTTGGTTGGGACTTCATCGTCGCTTCCTCCTCTGGGGTGTGACGTTTGGTTCGGAGCTAATCCGTCGAATCCTCAAGCGGTTGCGTGTGCGGCGGTGTCAACCCCGAACTCGGATGCTCTCCGGTCCTGCGCCGTCGAATCTCCCACTCCGAGGGTGGTGCTTGCGGCCAGTAGTGAATCACGGTAACCAAAACCATGGAAGCTGGAGACCAGCATGTCCCCTTGGATTCCATGCCCGGGTCCGGGCCGCCCGCCACGGGCACGAGCCCCGAATGACCGCCGTAGCGTTGTCGACCTAACCACGTTATTCACCGGACTAGCAAGGAAGTCAAGGCCCCTCTGTGATAATCAGCGGCTCCGCCTGATTTGCGTGGTCCACCGCGCCACTTGGGCTGCCACGACGTGGCGGGGCACACGAAAACCCCCTTCCGCCAGGGTAGACCGTGTGACGGTGCCGCTGCCTCACTGCCCGACGCCAAGTGAGTGACAGGTTGCCAGTCACCAACTGCCTGTCGCCGACCAGGCGCTCGTCTTCCCTCTCCTGGGTGACGCGAGAAACCCGAAGAACAAAGAACTCAGCGAGGCACCTCGCGGACGGTGCTGACGTCGACCTTCATCGCCGGCTGCGCGTCACGTCATTGGCCTTCCACCTTCCTTTGCACGGACCAGATGCCTTTGGGGGACGCCACACGGTTCTCCAGGACAACCACGCGGCTGAGGATCGCGGATCAGGGGGGTCTGGGGATAGGTCTCCCGTGCCCGCCTGCGTATCCTGCGAGCCGGTCACCCGCTCCCCGACGGGTGTGCAAAGTTCACGAGTTATATCGCCACCGACACTAACTCGTCCAGTTGTAGTATGGCACCACATTCGCTAAAGTCAACAGCGAAAATCTGCAGAAAGTGAATGCCTGACGACCCCGCCGGCAGCAGGGGCCCTCCATCCCGCCTGGGGCGTCTTCAGAGTTGTCGGTTGACCGGCCGGCGTGAAGTGATCGCCGAGATTCTGTGCCACCTTCGGCCGACGCAGGCGTATGGCTTGATTCCACGTTGCATTCGGCAGGGGGGGTACTACAATTCGCTATTCCCGGCTGGCCGGGGGCCGGGATGTGATACCTTCGCGAGTCTGGGAGTTGGGTCGACATGCCGAGTCAAGCCTGCCGGGTCCGTCGCGACCGAACGGCCGATGATTCCTATAACCCGTGGCTGCATGGATTTAGCGTCGCCGTCCTGGTGGCTACGTTCCTGTTGCTGCTGGCGGGCGGAAACGTGACCAGCAAGGCGGCCGGCATGGCCGTCCCCGACTGGCCGCTCTCGTTTCAGTCCGTCAATCCCGACGGCTGGACCAGCAATTTCAACGGAGAAAAGCCTGGTGTGCGAGATGAGCACGGCCATCGGCTGATCGGGGCCACCGTTGGCTTCCTGGTGACCGTGCTGGCGATCTGGCTGGCGGTCCGCGAGCCGCGGCGATGGGTCAAGGGTCTAGGCCTGGCGGCCCTGGCCGCGGTGATCGCGCAGGGCGTCATGGGCGGCCTGCGCGTGCTCGACAATTCCATCACCCTGGCGATCGTTCATGGTTGTTTCGCCCAGGCGTTTTTCTGTCTGATGGTGGGCATTGTCGCCGTCACTTCGCGGCGATGGTCGGCCGACGTCCGCCGGGACGGACTCCGCGGAGGCACAGTGACGGCCGCCGCCGATTCGGCTCTCGGCTGGGCCTGCGGCGGGTGCGTGCTGGTCATTTACGTGCAGTTGATCCTCGGCGCCGTGCTGCGGCACACGCAGTGGACCTGGATCCCCCACATGAGCTGGGCGGTCGTGGTCGGCTTGGCCCTCATGACCATGGCCCGATACGTCTATCAGCACGCCTACGCCCGGCAGGCCCTGTCGCGGGCGATGATCGCTGTGCTCGTGTTGTACGGCGTGCAGATCGTGCTGGGACTCTCGACGCTGCTCGTGATCCACCCGATGTGGACCAAGGGCCTCCGCGAGCCTCACACGCTGGCGCAGACCTGGCTGCCCACGGTCCACCTGGCGGTGGGGGCGGCGATTCTCGGCACTGCCGCCTACCTGGCCGTGCGGGCGATCGGCATCGGCCATCGCGGCGGCGAGCTGACGCTGCGTCGCCAGGTCGAGGGAGTTCCGGCATGAACTCAACGCCAACCGCGCTATCGACGACGACGGCCGCCGTTCGCGGCAGCGTGCTGGACTACGTCGAACTCTGCAAACTCCGCCTGGTCTCGCTCGTGCTGTTCACGACCGGGATCGGTTTCGTCGTGGGCTGGCGGGGCGAACTGGGCCTGACGTGGTTGCTCATGCTCGTCCACACGATCCTGGGCACCGGCCTGGTCGCCGGCGGCTCGATGACGTTGAACCAGGTGATGGAACGCGACGTCGACGCGATCATGCAGCGGACGCGGCACCGGCCGCTGCCCGAAGGCCGGGTCGGCGTCGGCGACGCGCGGGTGTTCGGACTGGTGTTGTCGCTGCTGGGGACCGGCTACCTGCTCCTGGCCGTCAACGTCGTCGCGGCCGGACTGGCCGCACTCACGTCGGTCGTGTACCTCGGCGCGTATACACCACTCAAGAAGCTGACGACGTTGAATACCATCGTGGGCGCTGTCTCGGGGGCGATCCCCCCGATGGTCGGCTACGCGGCCGCGGCGGGGCAACTGGGCCTGCCCGCCTGGCTGCTCTTCGGCATTCTGTTCGTCTGGCAGATTCCGCATTTCCTGGGCATCGCCTGGATGTACCGCGACGACTACGCCCGCGCCGGCCTGATGATGCTGCCCGTGGTCGACCGCGACGGCCAGGTCACTGCGCGGCAGATCGTCCTGTTCAGCGTGACGCTGCTCCTGGTCTCGCTGCTGCCGACGCTGGCGTCGGTAGCCGGGGCCGTGTATCTGAGCGCGGCCCTCGTGCTGGGGCTGGCGTTCGTCATCTGCGGGCTGCCCCTGCTGATGCACCGCGACCGGCGGTCGGCCCGGCAAGTGTTTATCGCGTCGGTCGTGTATCTGCCGTTGCTGCTCGTGGTCCTGATGCTCGATCGAACGGCCATCCGATGACCACCCCACCCATCCAAGTCGAATCGCTGTCCCACTCCTACCGCGATCGGCAGGCCCTGCGCGAGGTGGGCTTCCGCGTCGAGCCGGGCGAAATCTTCGCCCTGCTGGGTCCCAACGGCGGCGGCAAGACGACCCTCTTCCGCGTGCTGTGCACGGCCATGACGCCGACCGCCGGCCGGGCCGCGGTCTGCGGCCACGATGTGCAGCGGCAGCCCGACGCGGTCCGCCGGCTCATCGGCGTCGTCTTCCAGGAACCCAGCCTCGACGCCAAGCTCACCGTCCGCGAGAACCTGGTCCATCAGGGACACTTATATGGCATCCAAGGCGGTGCCCTCTCGCGGCGGATCGACGGCATGTTGGACCGCTTCGGCTTGGTCGATCGGGCCCGCGACCGGGTGGAAACGCTCTCGGGCGGCCTGGCCCGGCGGGTGGACCTCGCCCGCGGCCTGCTCCACCAGCCGGCCGTCCTGCTGCTCGACGAGCCGACGACCGGCCTGGACCCCCAGGCCCGATGGGAGTTCTGGCGCTACCTGGACGCCTGCCGCCGCCAGGACGGCCTGACCGCCCTGCTCACCACACACTACATGGC
>JACQVT010000244.1 GCA_016209665.1 Planctomycetota bacterium
GTACTGACGCAGGCCCAGCCACGGGAACACCCAATGCTCGGTGACCACGATCGCGCCGACGGGCATGAGCAGCAGTCCGTAAATCGCCACGAAATCCAGGAGCTTCATGAAGAAGACGGGGAAGCACGCCATGATGGTCGTGACGACGCCGGCCACCAGCGTCACTTTCCAGCGGGCCCAGTTGGGGGTCGCAATCTGCAGGGCCAGGCCGGCCCGGTACATCGTCGGGTTCGCCGTCGTCCAGCCGGCGAGCACGACGGCCAGCGGGCCGGCCACGCCGGCGGCCATCACCGACATCTGGCCCGGGTTCAGCCCCGCCACCACCGCCCCCATCACGCCCGCGCAGACCCACGCCACATAGTGCCCGAGGTACATCCCGAACGCGGAATAGAACCCATACGACCAGCGCCGGGCATACCTGAACAGGGCCATGTCCGAGAGGCTCAGGTGCATGGCCAGGTTGCAGAACCACGCGAAGAACATCACGTGCCAGAAACCCAACCGCTGCTGGCCCGCCTCGGGCACGCCGTTCCAGATCCGCGTCTCCGCCAGATGCCACAGGCTCGAAACGCTGCGGTATTCCACGGCGTCGCCGAAGCCGGGCGCCGAGGCCAGACGGGGCACGGTGGCCAAGGCGCCGGCGATGAAGATGATGAACATCCAGGGGGCGCACACCGCCGCGAACTGGCTGAGCCGCTTGAACCCCATGATGGCCAGCGATACCACCACCGCCCCCACGATCAGGACGATCGCCACCCAGCCGACGCTGTTGGGCAGCTTGTCCGTCAACCTGGGATGCACGACGTGGAACCCCGAGCCCAGGGATTCGGCGGCCGTGTTGACGCCCAGCGAGACCGCGGAGGCCGCCACGGCGATCATCGCCCCCGCGAGGATGCAGTACAGCAGGCCGTTCAGGATGTTGTAGAAGACCGTCAGCCCCGGCCCGGCGATCCGGCGCAGATACCAGTACAGCGTCAGCCGCGTGCGGACGGCGATGGGCGCGCAGACGAACGCCCAGGAGAAGACCGCCAGCAGATTCCCGAGGGCGAGGCCGATCAGCAGATCGCGGGCCGAGATCCCGTGCTTGACGAACATCGCCCCGATGACGAACTCGGTGGCGGCCACGTGCTCGCCGGAGAAGCAGGCGGCGAAATACCGCCCACTCTGCAGCTTGTCGGCGGTCACGGGGGCCCGTTCGAACTCATACAGCTTGTCGAGCCGGCTGGACAGTTTGGCGAGTCCGGATTCAGCGGTCACGATCGACCTCCATCGGAAAGTGTGGATGTGCGCGGCCTGGCCGGGGCCGTTGCCCTGCCCAGGCCGCCCGGTCTGCGCGTCAACGCAGGGGAGAAGCGGTTCAAGGGTAATGGGACCACGGCGGAGGCGTCAAGGCACCCGGCGCCACTCGATCGTGGCGCCGACGGAAATTCCCGTTGGTCTTGACGACAAACTCCTCGTGTTGGGTTATACTGCCAAGGTCCCGCCGGGCGCGTAGCGGCCCACGAGGACGAACCGGAACCAGGGATACCGGCAGGTTGAATGTGACCTCGGGAGGACACGGGATGGCACGCGATCGGATGACCAGGCGGGAGATCATGCGGGACTCGGCGACAGCGGCGGCGGGCATCGCCATCAGCCTGCGGGCGGCGGAGGCGGCGCCGCAGACGCAGCCGGCGGTTCAGCCCCCGGCGGAGGCCAAGTCGAAGATCCTCAACTACCACGAGAAGATGGAGTACCGCCGGCTGGGCAAGACGGGGCTGATGCTGTCGGTGGTCAGCCTCGGCGGGCACTGGAAGAAACTGCCGTATCCGCCGGGCTCCGACGACTTCAAGAAGAACCGCCACGACGTGGTCGGCGCCTGCATCGACCACGGCATCAACTGCGTGGATGCCTGCACGGGCGGTGAGGTGGCCGCCTACGGTGCGGCCCTCAAGGGCCGCCGCGACAAGATGTACTTCAGCTATTCCTGGTACGAGCACGAGATGCGTTTCGACGAGTGGCAGAACACGGCCAAGCTGCTGGCGGGCTTCGACGAGGGTCTCAAGGCCGCGGGCACCGATTACGTGGACATCTGGCGGATCACCTGCTTCGAGCCCGGCGGCAAGCACACGCCCGCCCACGAGGAGACGATCATCGAGGCGCTCGTCAAGGCCAAGAAGTCGGGCAAGGCCCGGTTCGTCGGCTTCTCGTCGCACGACCGCGACTGGCTCAAGAAGATGATCGAGGCCCACCCTGAAGTTGACATGATCCTGACCCCCTACACCGCCGGCTCGAAGAAGAAGCCCGAGGACAGCCTGTTCGACGCGCTCAAGAAGCGCGACGTCGGCATGTTGGGGATCAAGCCGTTCGCCAGCGGCTCGGTGTTCCGCTCGCGGGGGGCGATCAACCCGGCCACGCAGAAGATCGACGATGAGCGGGCCCGCCTGACACTGCGGTACGTGTTCTGCAACGACGCCCTGACGGCGGCCATCCCGGGTCTGATCAGCGTCGAACAGGTCGCCAACGCCGCTCAGGCCGTCGCCGAGCGCCGCCAGTTCGACGAGGCCGAGGCCCGGCGCTTCGAGCGGGCCGTCCACGACATGTGGGCCAACCTGCCGGAGGACTATCAGTGGCTCAAGGATTGGCAGTGGGTCTGACGGAATGAAGCGGTTTACTCGTCGCGGGGCCTTGCGCTGGGCGTTCATGATGGCGGCGGGGATTGTCGCGTTGGCCGCGGGCTGGGCGGCCGGCCGATGGTCGGCCACGCCGCGCAGGCCGATGCTGAGCCGTCCGCTGGTGCAGGATGCCGGCGGTCTGAAGGACAACAGCGTCTGCTTGGTCTGCCACATCGACCTCGAGACTGAGGAGATGGCCGCCGTCCATCTGAAGGCCGGGATCGTCTGCGCCAACTGCCACGGCGTCTCGGAGGCCCACCGTTCGGACGAGATGAACGTCACGCCGCCGGAGGTGCTTTACGGCCGGGCGGACATCGGCCCGTTCTGCACGGCCTGCCACCCCACGCACAAGACCGGCCAGCAATACCAGGAGTTCCTCCGCCAGTGGTCCGGCCGCCGCCGTCCCAACGGCCGCATGATCACCTCCGACGCCAACTGCATGGACTGCCACGGCCACCACGTCATCCTCCCGCCGGAACAGCAGGTGCCCGATTGATCGTCTCGGGGGTATAATGTGCGGTACCAGACGGCTTCTTCGTTTGGGCTGAGAGCATGCGTCGGGAGCGCTTTCCGAACCGCGCCCGTCAGCAGCGGATTACGCCGACGAAGGCCCGAGGCGTCAGAATCCGCTCCCTCACGGTTGTGCTTCCGACGAATCGAATGTTTCTCACCCAGCCTCTGACGTTGAGGTCAAGGTTTACCGTGGCGGCGACGTTCGTGCATTCTTGTGATGGGAGACGCGGCAATGGCCAGGAAGCTGAAGCTCGATCTTGGGGACTTGGCGGAGGCGATGAGCTGGCGCTCCGACGAGAGCGAGTACTACCTGGATACCCATACCGGCAAGATCATCCTGGTGGAGTCGGGGATGCTCACCGATCTGGAGGATGGCGAGGAGATCGACGAGGACCTGCCGGAGTGGCAGAAGCCGATGCTCGCCGAGGCCCGGGCCATCGTGGAGGACACCCAGGACCGTTACGAATCCATCCCGCCGATCGAGTCGCGGGAGGGCTTCCGGATCATGGAGGATTTCATTCCCGGCCTGACGGACGACACGCTTCGCGATCGGTTGTGGGAGGCGATCCGCGGCAAGGGCGCGTTCCGCCGGTTCAAGGACGCCCTCGCCAACGCCGGCGGAGACCTGCTCGACCAATGGCACCGTTACGAGGAGCAGCGTCACCGGGACATGGCCCGCGAGTGGCTCGAATCCCTCGACATCGAACCCGAGGACAGCCCGGCCGACTGAGCTGAGCCGGGTCGCGCGGTGCGCTTGCGGTCGGCGTACCGAACACTACGGATGACACCGCTCGGAGCGCGTCTGTGCCGGCGACAGTCAGCGACCCTCGGTCCTCCTCACCTCAACCGTGCGGGAGGAGCCTGTATGGATACATGGCTGCAGCAGTACACGGACTTCATAGCCCCTTTGGCGTGCGAGCCCCTTTTCCCGCCGAGGGGAACCCGGGGGCACCATCGGACTCACTGCAACGATACACCTGTTAATGAGCAATCCCCGTAGAAGCAGAACGTGCGTAGCGAGTTGGCGGCTGAGGAGGGGACCACGTGGCGGTTTACCGTCGCCTGGGGGCGTGGAGATTTTGCGGCAAGTACAAGCTGCCACGGAGGAGGTAGGTCTGCGGCTGGGCGGGTATCATCAGGCCCAGCCCACCACTCATCGAGTCCTGGGGTGGCCCTTCCCAGATTGTCGGGGGGGGGACGCCCCAGATCGTGGGGCGGCGTCCTCGGCTGATCGACGGGGAGCTGATGGGCCCGCGGTGACGGCTTGCTCTGAGGCTGGTGCCGCTGGGCGGTACAACCGGCGGCATGAGATGCGGGTGGCTTGTGGAATTCGGCCGCCGCCCCCGCCAGACCGGATGCATGACCGTAGTTGCGCGCCGAAACCCGCGTGGTCGGGTCGAAAACGGGGGTGGCTTCGTGCTTGGCGGCGGACGTCACCCCGGAATGGCCTCGTGGTCACGCAGCTCCTGCAATTACGGTCGCGGACCCCGCCAGACCTGTGTGCTTGTCCCAGACTCGTCCGAGAATTAGACTCTCGTTGATGATTAACGGTGTTACGGACACTGGATCGTTGGACGCCTGAATCGCGAGGATTCGCTCGACCCAATGTTGACCCGAGTCAAGATCGAGAATTACCGCGGATTCCGGTCCTATCGGCTGGACGGGATAACGACGGTCAACCTGTTTGTCGGCAAGAACAACAGCGGGAAAACCGCGCTGCTGGAGAGTATCCACTTGTTGGCATCCGGCGGCGACCCGATGGTCCTCGTGAGTGCGGCAAGCCGGCGCGGCGAAGTCGTGTCCGCGGGGCGAGAGGAAGCGTTCCTCGACATCTCGCACTTTTTTCACGGACACGATATCGAGCCCAGCTCATACTTCTCGCTCAGCGGCGAGAATGGGCTGCCACCTGTCGTTGTCAAGGCAGTCCCACTCAGCGAGGTTGAAGCGCAACCGGCGCTCTTCGAGGACTTGAGGAGTGCTAGGCCCGCTTTCGCACTGATGATCGAAGGGTGGCGCGCCGAGTCGAAGGGAGGGCGTCCATTCATCTTATCAGAGGAAGGCGCTTTGCTGGTCGATCCGCGAGTTCCGCTCCGACGTTATCTCGGCGAAGAGCGCCGCGAGGGGCCGCCCATCGTGTTCATCGCGCCGGATTCCATGGCCCCCGTCTCCCTCGGTGCGATGTGGAACCAGGTGCTGCGGGACAAGCAGGAGGGCGAAATCCGCAGGGCGATGCAGATTCTGGAGCCCGGGCTCGAGGACATCGTGTTTCAGACCGGCGAGTACATGTATCGACCCTACGATCGGTTCCAGGTCGGCAGATCGGGTGTGCTAGCGAGCTTCGCGGGAGACCCACGACGCGTGCCATTGGGGAGCATGGGAGACGGGATGCGTCGCCTGCTGGCATTGTCGATCTCCCTGATCCATGCGAAAGGTGGCTACCTCATCATCGACGAGATCGATACCGGCTTCCACTACTCGATCATGGCCAAGATGTGGGAGTTGGTGGTCCGAACCGCGAAGGAATCGAAGATCCAGGTGTTCGCGACAACGCACAGTGCCGACTGCGTTCGGGGATTGGGTATATTGTGCAAGCGCAGTCCGGAATTGCAGGCCGAGGTCTCCGCCCACAAGATAGAGCGGGATCTCGACAACGGCATCGCGTTCACCGGCGCGGAGGTTCTGAACGCGGTCGAGCAAGACATTGAGATTAGATGATGGTAGATTCCCTTGAGTTTCCCTCTCTCCACGTCGAAGGGGATGCGGACGTTCATACGATCGTTCATCTCCTGGGTCGGCACGGTATCCAGCTCGACAAAGACGATGGGCCGGTCTTGATCAAGACGCAACTTCCCCCCCAACGAGACGGAGTAAGCCCTTGAATGTCAAGGGCTTGAGTACAGTTTTCGATTTCAACAGCGTGGCTACGTTGCCCGGCGGACGGGTTCA
>JACQVT010000245.1 GCA_016209665.1 Planctomycetota bacterium
AGCCTAGCCCGAGCGCCTCGAGCTTCTCGGGCGTGGGGTTGCCCGTGGCCATATCCCAGCCCGCCAGCCGGTAGTACTGATCCTTGGCCCGCTCTAGCTCCTCGGGCGCTAACGCCACGCCGTCGCTGGCGCCGCCCATCTTCGGCCGGTAGAGCTTGGCCGGCAGCACGTCGTCCGCACGGGTGAAGCCCTCGCGGGCGTTGAAGGCGCGCATCAGCACGATCCGGCGCTCTGCCGCCCGCAGCAGTTCGTCTAGCGTCACGTCCCAACCAGTCACGGCCCGCACGAGCGGGACGAACTGCTCCGGCCCGTAGAGCTGCCACGCCGGGCCCCAGTCGAACTGGCACACGCTCAGCGTGTCGGCCAGACTGTAAAGCCGCTGCGTTTCCCAGACAAACCTGACCTTCCCCTCGTCGAGCACCCGCGCGTCGAGCGGAGCACGCAGCCCGAGGCGGGCGAGTCGCTCCAGTTCCAGCGGGGAGGCGTCCGGGGTGTAGGAGGGGTCGTGCTCGCTCGACTGGTGGTCAGCCCCGAAGGGGTTGACGGCGTAGATCAGCGCCAGCGACCGCTTCACCTCGGGCATGTGGGCCGGCAGCTCGGCGCCCTTGACGGCGTTGACGAACGCCTCAGTGCCCCGCCCGAGCCAGCGCGCCGCCCGCACCGAGCCTTCGGCCAGCACGGCTCCAAACCCCTGCCGGTGGGCGATCTGTTCGACCAGCGCCAGCAGCGCGTCGGCGTCGCCGAACCGCAGCTCCAGGCCGCCGGTATCGACGGGGCCGAGAAGGCCATGCTCAAAGCACTCCATGGCCCAGGCGATGGTGGCGCCAGTGCCGATGGTGTCCAGCCCATACGCATTGCACAGCTCGTTCGCCTTGGCGACCGCCGCCAGGTCGCCCACTCCGCAGTAGGAGCCGAAGTAGGAGCCGAAGCAGGCGATCGTCTCGTATTCCGGCCCGCCGTACCGTGAGTCGACCCGGTACGGCCCATCCGTCACCGCAACCACCCGCTTGCAGCGGACCGCGCAGGCGTAGCACGTGTCGCGCCCTTTCAGGATGGTGGCGCTCATGGTATCGCCGGTGAGCTGCTCAAAGGGCTGGAAGACGCCGCTCTGCCAGTTGCGGGTGGGCAGGCCGCCGCTCATGTGCTGGTAGGCGACGATACCGGCGGTCCCGTTGATGGCCAGGTCGTCCATGGTCGGGTTGAGCCGCACGTTGCGGGCGCCCCACTGGGCGAGCTGCTGGAGCGCCATTGGGTCGGCGATCTTGGGCCGCCGGGTGCCACGCACGGCGATCGCCTTCAGGTTCTTGGAGCCCATCACCGCCCCGAGGCCGGTGCGGCCGTGGGCCCGGTTGGCCATATTCATGATCGCGGCCAACCGGACGCCCTGCTCCCCGGCCGGGCCGACCTCGGTGGCCTGGAGCTTCGGCTCGTCCAGTTCCAGCCGGAGGAGGTCCTCAGTCTGCCGGGTCGACTTGCCCCACAGGTGGCCGGCATCGCGCAGCTCGACCGCGCCATTGCGGATCCAGAGGTACATGGGCCGATCGGCGCGCCCCTTCAGCACGAGTGCGTCGAAGCCAGCTGCCTTCAGTTCGGCTGGGAAGTAACCCCCCGCCTGCGAGTCGCCGATCGCTCCCGTGAGCGGCGACCTCGCGTTGGCTGAGATGCGGGACTGGCCCGAGAGCGGTGTGCCGGTGACCACGCCGACCGCAAAGGTCAGGACGTTGTCTGGCCCCAGCGGATCCGCGCCGGCCCGCATCTCGCGCAGAAGGTAGTGGAGGCCGATGCCACTACCGCCCAGGTAGGACCGATAAAACGCTTCCGGTGGCTCGTCGACCGACCAGCTGGCATTGGTCAGATCGACCTTCAAGGTGGCGCCCGCATACCCGTACGGCATGGCTCAACTCCACCGGCGACCGACCGCCGGTGGGCCCATGTCATCATCCGGCCGGTCGAACATTGGCCGGTGCCCGCTGTCCTTGGCCCTAGAGGGCGACCGCCTCGCGCAGGGTGCCTGCGGCGACGAGCAGACGTCGCAGCTCCGTGATCTTGTCAGGCGACAGGGGACGGAAAGGGGGGCGGGGCTCACCAACCCGGAAGCCGATCAGATTTGCGCCCGCTTTCACGCTTGCCAGGTAGCCCTCGGTAACCAGGAATTGCATGATCGGCCACAGCTGGGTGTTCCAGAGCACACGCGCCTCGTCCAACCGTCCGGCCTCGATCAGATTGAACAGGTCGACGCATTGTCGGGGCGCCACGTTGGCGGCCCCCCAGATCGTCCCCGTGCTGCCGAGCGCGAGGCCTGAGAAGCTCACAGTGTCCCAACCGTTGAAGGTCACCACGTCGTCGGCGTACTTGAGCAGCAACTCCGAGAGCTGGGACAGGTCCCCGGTAGAGTCCTTGACGTACCGGACGTTCTCGATCTCCCGCCCCAGGCGGGCCAGGAACGCGGGCGGGAGGTTCTGACCTGTGCACGACGGGATGTTGTAGACCATCATCGGGATGCGAATTGCGTCAGAGATATCCTTGAAGTACCCGTACACCTCGTCCAAGGTCATTGGCTCGTAGTACGGCTGAACCACCATCACGCCATCAGCTCCAAGGCTCTCTGCGTGCTGCGCCAGTTCGATGGCGATGGCGGTGCTCGTCGCACCGGTATGCGGGACAACCGGCACGCGACCACCTGTCTGGTCGATCACCACTTCGACCACCTGCTTCCGCTCCTCACGCCGCAGGGCCGCGAATTCGCCGGTACTGCCGCAGGGGACCAGGCCATGGATGCCTTGGCCGATCAAGCCGTCGACGAGGTCGCGCAGTGCGGGCTCGTCGACCCGGCTCCCGTCCGCCGAAAAGGGAGTCGCCAAGGCGCACAGAACGCCACGGAGACTACGTGTCATGACCGGACCTCCTCCCTCACCACCCCGATCAGCCCAACCCACATCCCGACCTGCAAACTAGCCGACAGACCGAACCAGCTGGGCCGGTCTCGTATACTGTCGACCGTCGACTTGGTGCAGCGTAGCTAGTCGGCCAGCAGGTGTCAAGGTTCCGCGGTGCGCGTGTAAGGGTGGAGCGATTCTGTCTGCCCTGTCGGGTGGAGCGACTGCGTCCACCCTGCGGCCGGGCGGATCGCGCGGATGGAGACGTGATCCGCCTGAGCCGCGCGGCCCAGTGCCGCGCCGTGGTGCCCAACCAGGTGCTCGAGGGGCGCCCGACCACCGCTGAGGCGGCGGCGCTGCTCGGGCTGTCAGCCCGCTAGATCCGCCGCTTCAAGGCCGCCTACGGCCGCGCCGGGTCGGCGGGCCTGGTCCACGGCAACCAGGGGCGGCCGCCCTGGAACCGGGTCTCGGCTGCCGTGCGCAAGCGGGTCTTCGAACTGGCGCGAACGCGCTACGCGGGACTCAATCACCAGCATCTGACCGAACGGCTGGCCGAGGACGCACGGCTGTCCCTGGACCGCACCACCGTCCGCGCCCTGCTGTTGGCGGCGGGGGTGCGCAGCCCGCGCATCC
>JACQVT010000257.1 GCA_016209665.1 Planctomycetota bacterium
AGATGGTTGATCAGTTCCTGCCGGCCATAGAGTTCATCCGGCTCGGGCACGTTTCCCACGATGTTGCGGGTCATGGTGTCGTCTCCTAACCTGCTGTTGGCGAATGAGTTATAACCATTCTGCCTCGCGGCCTGACCAGTCTGTAAATGCAAGCGACAGTTTTGTCGCTTCTGACATTGACAGTAGCGACAAACTTGTCGCTTGTCAAGTAAGTCGGCTCGACCAGCCGGCCAGACGGCCGGGAGCGCCGTCAGATGCCGTACTCCTTGAGGGCGGCGGCGAGCTTCTCGCGGTTGGCCGGGGCCATCGGGCACAGGGGCAGGCGGAACTCCTCCTGGATCAGGCCGCGCATGGCCATCGCGGTCTTGATGGGGATCGGGTTGACCTCGATGCTGAGCAGTCCCTTGGCGAGCCGGAACGTCTTGAAGTGCCAGCGGCGGGCGGTCTCCCAGTCGCCGCCCAGGGCGGCGTCGGTCAGGGCCTTCACGTCCTTGGGCACGATGTTGGCCAGCACGCTGATGACGCCGACGGCGCCGATGGACATCAGCGGCAGGGTCATGGAGTCGTCGCCGCTGATGACGCCGATGTCGCAGCGGCTCAACAGCTCGCTGGCCCCGTCCATCGAGCCGGTGGCGTGCTTGACGGCGACGATGTTGGGGCAGTCGGCCCGCAGGCGGCAGATGGTCTCGACGCTCATCTCGACGCCGCAACGGCCGGGGATGTTGTACAGCACGTGGGGGAAGTCCACCGCGTCGGCGACGGCCTTGAAGTGTCGGTAGAGGCCCTCCTGCGTCGGCCGGTTGTAGTAGGGCACGACCAGCAGCGAGCCGTCGGCCCCGTTGCGGCGGGCGTTGCGGGTCATCTGCAGGGCCTCGGCCGTGCTGTTCGAGCCCGTGCCGGCCAGGACGGGGATTTTCCCCTTGGCCCGCTTGACGACGGCGGCAACGACCGCGTCGTTCTCCTCGTGGGTGAGGGTGGGGCTCTCACCGGTCGTGCCGCAGGGCACGAGCACGTCCGTGCCCGCCGCCACGTGAAAGTCCACCAGGGCGTCCAGCGTCTTCCAGTCCACCTCGCCCGCCGCGTAAGGCGTGACGAGGGCTGCCATGCTGCCTTTAAACACCACAAATCTCCTGCTGCCGGGCCGACACCGGCCGGTGTCTCGCCGTGCATCTTACCCGCCCGACCAGCAGCGATCCAAATCGGACACGCAGCCGGCTCGCCCACGTCGGCCAAGTCGACGGATGATCTCAATCAACTCCGACCCTTGCGGTCACGCGACCGTGCCGCCGGTGAGCATCCCCAGCAGGTCCCAGATCGAAGGGATCTCGCCGAAGATCAGGCTGAAGAACACCATGATGAAAGACAGGATCGCGTTGAGCATGACAACCTCCTTCCGGGATGCGGCATCCGCGAAACAGACCGGTCGCAGTCCTCCAGGCGGGATCGCAGTATAGCGCGCCCGGCTTGCCGGCGCCAACCGATGGCCATCATTTGCCGTACACGATCATTCGCAGGCGATCGAGCACCTGCTCGACGATGTCGAAGGACACCCGGCCCACCGGCGAGGTCAGTTCATCCTGAAGGATGGGCGAGACAAGATCGCAGACCATGGCGCTGTCGTGATCCAGACCATTGTGCGGCGTACGGGAGACGGCTACGTCGAGCGGGTCGGGCGGATGACTCGTGACCGGACAGGCCAACACGCTGTCGCTATGCTGGTTGTACCGATCGCACGAGACAACGACCCATCGCCGGGTTTTGCTGCCCATGGGATGGTTGGCAGGGATGGCCGGCCAGAAGTAGACCTCACCTTGGCGTGGGTACGGCATGATCGCGTCCCTCCACGATCCGTCGAGTCGACTCACCGGCCAAGGCGGCAATCTCGCGGTGCTCGGCCCGCCGGGAGGCCGATCGGCTCTTGAGGGTCTGCTCGATCAAGTCACCCCAGCGGACACGCTGATGGTCGCGTACCCAGTCAGCCAGAGCCTCCTGGACGACCTGGCTGAAATTCCTGCCCTCCAGGAGTTCCTTGGTTTGGGTCAACAATTCGCGGGGAATCCGCACCGATGTTCGGGTACTGGTAGTCATTCTGTCTCCTTTATCGTCCGACATAATAAGTATATGAAGAGGCATATCAAATGTCAACCGGAATCAGCACCGGTTTCCATTATAACCGTAACACATTTAAAAATAGGATGTTATAAGCG
>JACQVT010000228.1 GCA_016209665.1 Planctomycetota bacterium
ATACAAGCCGTTCGAGCCGGCGTTTTATCACACCGACATCGCCGACTGGGGCATGGCCTGCCTGCTCGCCAAGGCCGCCGGGCCCCAGGCCCGCGTGCTCGTCGACACCGGCCATCACTTCGTCGGCCAGAACATCGAGCAGATCGTCGCCTGGCTGATCGACGAGAAGATGCTCGGAGGCTTCCACTTCAACGACCACAAGTACGCCGACGACGACCTGACCGTCGGCAGCATCGATCCCTACCAGATGTTTCGCATCTTCAACGAGATCGTGGCCGCCGAGGACGAGCTGGGCTCACCGCTGGACATCGCCTACATGGTCGACCAGTCCCACAACCTCAAGCCCAAAATCGAGGCCATGATCCAGACGGTCACCGTCTGCCACGAGCTGTTTGCCAAGGCCCTGTTGGTGGACCGCAAGCGGCTGCGCGAGGCCCAGGCCGCCGACGACCTGATGATTTCCGAGGAGACCGTCCGGGGCGCGTTCTTCACCGACACGCGGCCGCTCATCGCCCACGTCCGCCAGGAGATGGGGCTCGAGCCCGACGCCCTGGCCGCCCACCGGGCCAGCGGTTACGAGGCCCGCGTCGCCAGGGAGCGCACGGCCAAACACGGCCACGCGGCCGAGGCCAGCTACGCCTGAGCAGCAAGGCGACGGAATCGACGAGGTATTTCAGAGCCCCGAGCCCAAGCGAGGGGTTGCACTGGATACACGTATCGACACGTTTGTCGAGGCAACCCGCCGCTCGCGCTCCAGGCTCTGAAAGGATCATCCCCCGGCCCGCCGTCACACCGCGACCGTCGTGAAGGCGATCGCCTCGCGGACGGCGGCGAAATCCGCCTTCTGTTGCTCGAAGGAGCGCACGGTCCGCAGCACCCGCGGACTGGGGTGATACAGCGGCACGAGCAGGAACTCGTCGCATTCGATGATCGTGCCGGCTGTGTCGGCCAGCACGAGCGGCCGGTCAATCAGCCGGCCGACCGCCCGCAGCGCAACGGCGCCCAACGTCGCCACCACCGGCGGGGCGAGCAGGTCGAGCGTCCGCCGCAGGAACCGGCCGCAGTTGCGGACCTCGCTGATGGCGGGCGTGAAGTTGTGGGCGTCGTCGGCCGGGCAGCACAGGACGGCGTTGGTGATGAACGCCTCGTCGCGGCTCAGGTCGATCGATGCCAGCAACTCGTCGAACCGCGCCCCGGACTGATCGCCGGTGAAAGGCCGTCGCGTCCGGTCGGCTCCCAGTCGCCCCGGCGCCTCGCCCACGAACAGCACCTTGGGAATCAGCGTGCCGTTGCAGCGGCCCATCACCGCCGTGTGGTCCGCCAGACGCGGGCAAACCCGGCACGCGGCCGCTTCGTGACATAGAATCTCGAACAGATCGCCACGTTCGAGGGTTGTGATGAAGTCGTTCACGGCTGTGTCCCTTCGTGAAAGCGCCGCGGCGTCGACCAGAAGTCCGCGCGGCTCGCCACCGTTTTCCCGTTGTGGACGCCTGACTTTAGCGGCCGACTCGAAATGCACCGGCCGCTCGTCCCGCCGAATGCGTCGGAGGTGTCATTTCAGACTGATCTTCGGCGGACTGCTGTACAGTTTCCATTGATCCGCGACGCGGGCGGCGTTGGTGTCGCCCTTGTGGATCACCACCCGATAGTTGAGTTCAACCGACTCACCCTTCTTCCACACGTGCGAGCCGTCCTGGCTCTTGTCGCCCGTGAAGGCGGCCAGTCCGAACGGATTGGCCGTGTACAGCCCATAGTCGCGGATGTGCCACCGCGTGGGGTGGCGGAAGTTCCGCGGGTGGTCGAACACGGCCACGCCCACGGTCTGACCGTCCAGCGGGCCGACGTAGTCGCACCATTCCGCCGGCCTGCCCCAGCACTGGCCGGTGGACCCGGCACCGATACCGCCCCGGCTGTTGGTCGCCTGCCCGTGCAGCGGCTGCGGCGTCTTGACCCCCACCTCGTCCATCGTGACCGCCAGCCGCAGCGAGAGAATGCCGCTTTCCTTGGTGTCGCCGAACTTCACGTCCATGTCGCCGAACGTGAACCGGTTTCGGAGGTCGATCATGCGTTCGTCATGGTTGCCGACGAAGAACGTGTACGTGCGGTCCTCGGTGAACACCCGCTGGCCCTCGGGCGTCTGCCACTCGATCGTCGCCTCGATCTGCCCGAACACCGGCCCGCTGACCGTGCGGACGACCTTGGTCAATATCTGCCGCGGCAGCTTCCTGTCCTTCGGCTCCGCCCAGAAATCGTAACCCTGCTTGTCGAAGTCCTTGATCCGGACGTCTCCGTAGGCCGTCCACAGCGAACGATGATGCGGGTGGTCCTGTCGCCTGTTGTCCTTCTCCAGCGGGTTGTCCCGCATGATGTGGTCGCGGGTGACGCCCACCTCCGTCGGCCCGATGACCGGATACAGGTACACCCGCGGCTCGTTCTTCTTGAAGTTCAACGTCGTGAACGGCTTACCGTTGAGGGTGACCGCGATCGTCTCCGGACTCGTCTGCTCGATGTTCACCGCTTTCGGCTTCGCGTTCTCCGAAGCGGAGCTGACGGCGTATTCCACCGTTTTGCCCGGCGCCACCGCGTCGTTCCACCACCACAGCCGCTGGTCGTCGTCGACCTGTCCCAGCCTGTGGGTGCCATCGTTCGTCAGCTTACACACGCGAGCGCCCTGCAACGATGCCGGCGGCTCGCAGCACATCGGCCCGGCGGGTATGCCCGTGTCCGGCGCGACGAACGCGATCGTGGCTGCACATCCCATTGATGCACCGAACGCCAGAACCAACGCGGCGAGGCAGGGAACCACCACCACCGAACCAGGCCGCACAGCCGAATCTCGATTGAACGACACCATGAACTCCCGGGTGTGGACGTCTCCGCGGGGAGACGATTCTCTTGTTTGGAGCGACTGCTGGATACCGCGCTTCTTCCCCAGCCCCTATTGTCGCTTGACCGCTCCGGTTCCGCAAGCGCTTTCTTTCACCGGCGGACTCGTGTCACGGATTTGTGGCAGGTGTTCGTTGTGACGACTTTACGCCGCCAGGGCGGCCTTCAGTGTGCGGCAGGCGGTCTCGGCCACGGTGGTGGGGTCGGGCTGGTAATCGAACGGCTCGCAGGAGACCCAACCGGCAAAGCCGCTGTCCCGCAGCGCGCGGAGCACAACCACCCAGTCGATCGGGTCGCCCTCGCCCGCCGACAACGGCATTCCGACACCCTTGCCGCTCGGATGGTTGGCGTGGAAGTGCTTCGCTCGTCGGCCGAACCGCCGGATCGTTCCCACCACGCCGTCCGGCATGCTCGACATCGCCTTCACGTCGATCATCACGTCGATGTTGGGGTGCCCGATCTCGTCGGCCATCCGGGTCGATTCGTCCAGGGTCTGCACGAAGTTGGTTTCCTTGGGGGCCAGGGCCTCGATGCACACGCTCACGCCCCGCGCCGCCAGCACGTCGCCGCACGAGGCCAACACGTCCTTGGCCCGTTTCCAGCCCTCCTCGAACATGGTCGGCGGCTCGATGCTGCGCTGCTTCGGCGAGCCGAGAATCATTACCTTGCCGCCCAGATCGCCGCAGAAATCCGTCAGCGCCTTGAGGTAATCGGCGGTTCTCCGGCGCACGGCCTCGTCGGGTGTCGTCAGGTGCAGCCCCGTCGGCGAAACGAACAGCCAGTGCAAGCCGACGATCCCGACGCCGGCGTCCTTGGCCGCCTGGACGATCTGTTTGCGGCGGGCGGGGGTGATCTCGTCGACGTGCTCGGCCAGCGTGAACGGCGCGATCTCCACGCCGTCAAACCCCACGCGCTTCGCGATCCGGAACACCTCCTCGATGGAGGCCACGCCGTTCCAGGGCTCGTTACAGGTGGCAAGTCTCATGGCGGCGGTCGGCTATGGACGGCCTGTCTCTGAGACGATCCGCTCACCGGGGCGAGGCGGGGCCGGCGGTCGCTCCCTCACCCGGGGCCGGAGACGCCGGAGGCTCGTGCGGGGCGGCGCTCGGCGTCGGTTCGGCCGGGGCGTAGCGGGTTTCCTCGCCGCTCAAATCGCGGATTCGCTTATTGGCAACCTCGACGTTCAAAGCGAACCGCACGTCCGTCTTGGACTTGCCGGCCTCGTTCTCCAGGACCTTCTGGTACCATTCCAGGGCCTTCTCACGCTCGTGCAGCCGGTAGTCGAGAATGTGTGCGCAGTGGGACCACGCGGGGTGCGGCAGCTTGGGGTTCCACGTGATCGCCCGCTTGTACCA
>JACQVT010000235.1 GCA_016209665.1 Planctomycetota bacterium
AGCAGCGGCCGCGGGGCGATGCGGCCGACGTGGTCGATGGGGTCGTAAGCGTTGCCTATCAGCAGTCGCGGTACCCACCACGCGATGGGCAGCAGCAGCGGACTGTGGCGGACGTGCCAGGCGGCGATGCGGCGATAGCTCTCGAACGCGCCGTCGGTGGCCAGGCCGCGGATCTCCGGCCGCTGGGCGACCAGCACGATGCCGATCGCTCCGCCCAGCGATTGGCCGAACGCGACGATGCGGCGGCGGTCCACGTCCGGCCGGGCCACCAGGTAATCGAGGGCCGCGTGGGCGTCGGCGACCGTGCCCGACCGCGTGGTGCGGCCCGGCGACTCACCGTAGCCGCGGTAGTCGAAACAGAGCACGTTCCAGCCCGCCGCCGGCAGCCACGCCACGTGCTGGAAATGGCCGGTCATGTTGCCCGCGTTGCCGTGCAGGTGCAGCACGGTGCCGTGAGCGCGGACAGACGGCAACCCCTCGACAAGCTCGGGGTCTGAGCCTGTCGAAGACAAGTTGCCTCGGTCCTGGGGACAAGAGGACCACGTCGACCTGTTGCCTTGGTCCTCGGGAGGACAGGACCGCGTCAACTTGTTGACGCCTAACCTCGCGGCGGCGCCGGCCGCATCGATCGCAGGGAAAAACCATCCCGCCAGCGACAGCCCATCGGAGGTCGGAAACCGCACGGCCTCGTAGGCCAGACCCAGCTCCTCCGGCGAGCCATACACGCGCCGGTTCGGGTAGTAGAAGAATCGGTCGCCGATCAACGTCGCAGCCCCAGTCCGCCTGGTCGACCCAGATGCGAGCCGCCTTGGCGGGTCATCAGGCCGGCTCATGGCCGTGGTATCCAATCCGTTTGGACCGATGCCGTCAAGCGGTCCTTGCGGACGGTGATGCGAGGCGGGACAATCCGTCTGAGAGCACGGGGTCGCCCGCATGGCTGACACGCCCACCACCGAAGCCCTGGGATCATCGCCATCCTCGGAATCGAACGATACCCCAACCCCATCACCCGCTATAGATGAGGTCTCCTCGGATGAGCCCTGGTCCGCCCGCTGGGCTCTGTTGACGGCGTGGCTGCGGCCGGCGACGACGGCCCGGCACATGACCCACGTTCGCCTGCTGCCGGCGTTCGGCGTGCACGTGGCCTCGGGCGTGCTATTCTTCATTGGCGCCAGCTTGTTGGTCGCGGTGGCCGTGCGGGACTCACCCTTTGAGATATGGGGTGAGCTGATCGAGGAAGTTCTGCGTCACCCCGCCGAGTTCCTCGCCGGCTTCAGCATATTCACGGGGGTTGTGGAGACCGGGGCCTTCGCGTGGGCACTTCTGATCGGCCCCTGGGGCGCCCGCGACGAACGGCTCCGCACGACGCTGTATCACGCCGTGCGAACGGTCTGGTTGCAGTCGCCACAAGCGACAGTGGTCTTGCTGGCGATGCTGGGAACCGCGGCCTGCCTCAAGGAACTCGAGGACTCTCTCCGCAGGCAGTTGGTGCCATGGACAGACTGGCCGTGGTACTGCCACAACGAAGAGGAGATCGTGATGTACGTGGGGCTGGCCGGGCTAAGCTGGGCGGTGTGGGGCGTGTTGCGGGCGCTGGGGGCGCGGCCCATCCACTCGCCCACGGACCTGCCGCCGACTTGCCAGCGGTGCGGCTACAACCTGACCGGGGCCAAGATGGCGGGCGTCTGCACCGAGTGCGGCGAGCCGGTGGCGGCGTCGATCGGCCCGCGGGCACGCCGGGGCATCCGCTGGGAACACAGGTCCGGGGGCGGCCGGCCGCGCTCGTGGTGGCGCTGCGCTTGGCACCCGATCCGCCGGCCGGAGGAGTTCGGCCGACGACTTCGCGTCTACAGCCCGCCCGAGGGCCACCGGCGGTTTCTCCTGATCAACATCGTCATCGCCGGGGTGACCGGCACGCTGGGGGCGCTGCTGTGGCTGGTGGGTCTCGGGATGTCCGGGCGATATTACATGCACGCTCTCGAGGACGCGCTCTGGCTGACGGCGCCCGTCAGCGGGTTCCTCACGGGAACGGCGGTACTCGCAATCACCTTGCTGTTCTCGGGCTTGCTGGGGCTGGCCTTCGGATGGGGACAACGGCGGAACGTCATGCCGGCGGCCGTCCGCGCGGCCTCGTATCTCAGCGGCTATCTGGTGCTGTGGCTCGGCATCAACACGCCAGGTGCGTTCGTATATGGCGTGTCGTCCGACGTGGGCGTGTTCGACACGCTGGGCCACTGGCTGCGCATGGATGACGACGCGGTGGCCCTGACGACATGGTGCCTGCTGAACGTGCCGTTTCTGTTCGGTTACCTGCGGCTGCTGCAGCGCGCCCTGCAGGGGGCCCGCTACGCCACCCGATGACGATCACACCCCGCCGACGGCCCGCGCTTCCTCGATCTCCTCGACGATCATCAGCAGCTCGTCCAGAGCCCAGTTCAGGCTGGTGCGGGCCTGGTACAACCGAGATCGGATGCTGGCCGTCGTCTCGGGTGCGCTCGACCTTGCCCGGGCCGGCGTCGGGCCAGCGCCGGTGGGTGTCGACTCCACAGGAGGCGTGCTGAGCGTCCCCTGCGTCCCGCCGCTCAGTTCGCTCGCGGCCACGTCGAACGCGGACGCGATGGCTCCCAACTGCTGTTCCGCGGTGGCCAGCGTCTCCGACATCCGTCGCGACGCGGACTCGATACTTCTCAGGTACTCGTCGGGCAGTCCCATCTCCGTGTCCGCAACCGCCGACTCGGTCATGATCGGGGGGTGTGGCTCCTCCAGGCAGGCCAACGGCGTGCTGCCGTCGTGGGCCGCGTCCAGCTTAGCCGTGGATGGTCCGGAAGGTTCGAGTATCGCGGCGGGGTCCGTCTCGCTGCGCATGCCCCTGGCTGTGGCCGCCGCCAGCAGGGCATAGACCATCTGCTCATCGTCGTCGGTTCGGCCGGGCACGCCGACTTGGCTGGCGACCTTCTCGTGCAGTGGATCGCCATCGCTTGGGATCGAACTCATGACGCTTTTGTCATCGGCTCGGGACGGTGTTCGCGTGACTTCAAAACTCGTGGGAACTGGCTTTGAACCCGGTCGAATGGGCCGGCAGGATACCGGCCCCACACGCGCCCTCATCGGCGGTGGGGAACCTCCTCAACGATGCCCACGCAGGCCCCGGCCTCAGCCGGGCGTCAGCATGAGTCTCGTGCCGTCGCCCAACCGGACGGCAACGCCCTGCCCGGCCCGCATCACCTCGGCCGTGGACGCCTCGGCTGGTTTACCGGACGCATCGAGGTAGGAGACCTGGTATCGGCCCGGCGGCAGGTAAACGAACATCGGCCAGGGGCACGCGCCTCGGCTGTCGATGCTGATCGTGCCGTCCTGCTTGGCTGTGATGGCCAGCATCAGTCGATGCAGATGAATCTGCGTGATCGTCAACTCCGGCCAAGACTTGGGGAGTTTGGGTTCGACGGCGAAGCCATCCGCCCGCGGCTCGAACCCCAGGAACCCGTCGAGCATGACCTGCGGCACGAGGATACTCTCGAAGAACTCGGCATCCAGCCCCAGGCCCCCGGCCGTCCCGCCCCCTTGCAGGGTGGTTCCCCGCTTACCGTCCTTGTAGTATTCACGGTATCCGCCGGCGGCCTGTACCTCGTCGAACCAGCGGGTGATGGCCCGCAAGCGTTCCCAGGCGTTCTCCGGCCCGCGGAGCTTCAGGCGCGACATCAGGTCGTGGTACGAGAACCCCAGCACGGCCCCGCCGTCCTGCACCTGCCCCCCGAACGGGATCGACTCGGGCGATTGCCAGCACCAGCAGTACCAGTCCAGGTTCCGCTTGGTCGTTGCCCGCGGGGCGAACCGCCAGTGGTAGATGTCCGCCCCCTGGGCCGTATCCCCCTCGACGATACGCTCGCCGGTCAGCCAGCTCATAATCGCCTCGGCATGTTTCGGCGTCGCCAGGCCGTGATGGATGGCCTCGCAGTTCACCATCGTGAAGCCGTAGTCCCACGATTTTCCGTCCGCGTCCAGTCCTAGCGTGAATCGTTCCGTCGTGTGGCTCCAGAAATGCTGGTTCGCGTACGTCTTGACCTCCTCCGCGTGCCGCAGGAGTGCCTCCGGCGCAAACCGCAACGGGCTGGTGGGCAGGTTCCACTCCGGGTGGCTGGCGATGTCCGCCTCCAGCCGGGCCATCGCCCGCAGCGTGTCGTAGTAGTAGATCGTGGCGAACGTGTCGCGGTAGCCGTTGGGCAAGATGTCCCAGTAGTTGTGCCCGATGCCGTGGCCGGCGTGGATTTCCTTCGTGCCGTCCGGCTTGCGGACGAAGCCCGGCCGCCCGTCGTGCCCGACGTAGGGGGCCAGGATGCACTTCTCCTTCTCACCGCCCAGGTCGACCATCAGGTACTTGAGGCCGAGCCGCATCCGCGGCAACTGGTCGCCAAGCAGGTTCAAGTCCCGCGTCCACCAGAAATACTTGCAGCATCCCCGGATGAAGCATTGGTTGTTGACGTTGTGCCGCGTGTCATACTGCGTGAACAACGCCTGAATGCCGACTTTCGCCGGACCCCGGTTGTCGAAGTTGATGCCCAGCCGGGTGATCTGACCCTTCCACGCCGGTGACCGGAACACGGGGATCATGGTGTACACGATACTCTGACCCTTGCTCACCGGGCTGAAGTGGAACCGCCGGGCCGGGCTGAACTCGGGGTCATCCTCGGTGGTCCACTCCAGGTAAGGCTGGGCCTGCTCCAGGCCCTCCGCCCGCCATCGCAACTGGATGAACGGCGCCCGCTCCGGCAGGAGCGCGACCGGGGGCGTCCGGACCGCCGCCCCGGCCTCGGTCAGCTCCGCGTTCCACGCGAAATCGCCGATGGCCAGGTCCTTGCCGCCGACGAGTTGCCAGCCCGTCTGCTTCTGCTCCGCCGTGCCATGCCAGCCGCGCGGCACGTGCTGGAGCGAGAAATGGCAGCCCCAGGTGCCCACGTCGCCCCAGAAGGGGAAGGGCCACCCGTGCTGATGGGCGATCGAGGGATGCTGGTGCGTGGCCACGTATCCTTCCGGGTCCATGTACCGGCCGGATAGCGCCTTCCGCCAGGCTTCCCGCAGGGCGTCCATCCGCCCTTGGGTCGCCACCGCCGGCCACAGCGTCGGCCCGGACATCCAGTCGTCCCACAACGTCGCCAGTAGCCCGGCCGGCGGCCGGTAGTGCAGGTAGTACAGCTCGCGCAGGGCAGTCATGCTGGACTCGTGTCCCGGCACGATGAATTGCGGGAAATCGTCGGGCGGCGCCGGCCGTGACTGGGCCGAAGCGGCCGGGGCCAAGAGCATCAGATGCAGCAGCAACGCTGAGGATCGCATGTGGAATCCTTTCAACGGTCGAGGAAAATCACACCGCGCGGCCACAGACTACACGGCCACAGCGGCCCCGTCCAACGATGACTCGGGACTGTGAATTGTTCAACCCTCGCCGGCGCACGGCCGATCTATACCCGATACGCGCCGGCCGACCAGCGCGGGTCCCGGATGGCTGAACGCCGGCCGGCCGACCGATGGGTACCTTGGATTTCGGAGACAAATTCCAAACTGCCCCCTTGACATCCGCAAATTCGGAGGTACTTACTCTCATTCAATGTCCAGAAGCGCGGCAGGGTCGTTCGCGCCAATGTGCGAAGCCAGCCGATGGTCCGTGCGTCAACGGATAGACGCGATCGCCGGCCGCGTGAGGTATAAGGGTGTATGGACGAGCAGTGTCTGGGCTCCGATCCGGAGCCCGACGGCGCAGGCCGTAAGACGATTGGTCTCCCGGTTCTCGATTCGGTACTCGCCCCCCTCGATTCGCCGGTCCTCACGGGGGTCAATGGAGTAGGCAGCCACCAGGCCCGAACCACTCGAAGCCTCACCTATCCACCACGATCGCCGTCGTTCCTGATCAGTCGCCAGTCGGAGGGATTCCGTCGCCAGTTTTTCCCCCGGGCCCGCCAGGCCGATTGGAATGACTGGCAGTGGCAGATTCGCCACCGGATCCGAGACCTCAAGGGCCTCGAACAGATCATCCGTCTCTCGGAGGACGAACGGCGGACGGTGACGATGATCGGCGGACGGCTCCCCGTCGGGATCACGCCGTACTACGGCTCGTTGATGAAGGCCGATAATCCCGCCGACCCCATCCGTCGGACGATGATCCCCGTCGCAAGGGAGTTCGTGCAGGCCACGGGCGAGGCTGATGATCCGCTCGGCGAGGACCAGCACAGCCCCGTGCCCGGCCTGGTCCACCGCTATCCCAATCGCGTGCTGTTCCTGGTGACCAATTTCTGCGCCACGTACTGCCGCTACTGCACCCGCGCCCGCATGGTCGGTCACTCGGGCGAGTACCATTTCAATCATGCCCAGTACCAGCAGGCGATCGACTACATCGCCGATCATCCCGAGATTCGCGTCGTCCTGCTGTCCGGCGGCGACCCGCTTACCATGAACGACGAGCGGCTGGAATGGATCCTCGCCCGCGTCCGGGCCATTCCGCACGTCGAGTTTCTGCGGATCGGCACCAAGGTGCCGGCGGTCCTGCCGCAGCGGATCACTTCCAGCCTGACCCGGATGCTCCGTCGCTACCACCCGCTGTGGATGAGCATCCATTTCATGCACCCGGTGGAACTCACGGCCGAGGTCAGCCAGGCCTGTGCCCGGCTCGCCGACGCCGGGATCCCTCTGGGCAGCCAGACCGTCCTGTCCACCGGTATCAACGACGACGTGGACACCATGAAACGGCTCATGCACGGGCTGCTGAAGATTCGCGTCCGGCCGTACTACCTGTATCAGTGCGACCCGATTTCCGGGTCCAGCCACTTCCGAACCCCGGTCGAAAAGGGGCTGGAGATCATCGCCGGCCTGCGAGGCCACACCACCGGCTACGGCGTCCCCGCCTTCGTCATTGACGCCCCCGGTGGCGGTGGCAAAATACCCCTGATCGCGGATCCGATGGTCGGCCGGGAGGGCGACTACGTGCTCCTGCGGAACTACGAGGGCAAGACGTTCCGCTACTACGACCCCTTGCCCGGCACCGCGCCCGACGCGACCGCGAGCTAACGGCCGGCCCCCGCCGGTCATCTAATCGGTATGGGTCTCGCCGGCCGCCCGCGGCATGGTCGATTCCCTGTCCCCTGACCGGAATGCACGAATGCTGGTGGGATTGACGTACGATCTGCGGGCGGACTATCTGGCGGCCGGCTACGGCGAGGATGAGACCGCCGAGTTCGCTCGCCCCGACACCATCGACGCCATCGAACGGGCCCTCCGGCAGCTCGGCTACCGGACCCAGCGGATCGGCAGCGTCCGCCGGCTCGCTGAGGCCCTGTCGGCCGGCCGCCGATGGGACATCGTCTTCAACATCGCCGAAGGTCTGCGCGGCATCGGACGCGAGTCCCAGGTGCCGGCCCTGCTCGATGCCTACGACGTGCCCTACACGTTCTCCGACCCGGTGGTCACCGGCCTCACCCTCCACAAGGGTCTGACCAAGCACGTCCTGCGCGATCTGGGCCTACCCACCGCGGACTTTGGTGTGATCGAGACCGCGGCCGACGCCGACCGCCTCGATCTGCCCTATCCCCTGTTCGTCAAGCCGATCGCCGAAGGCACCGCCAAGGGCATCTCCGCGCGGTCCAGGGTGAACAATCCGGCCGAACTGCGCGATCAGTGTCGGCACCTGCTGGAGACGTACCAACAGCCCGTTCTCGCGGAGGTTTTTCTGTCCGGCCGCGAGGTCACCGTCGGTATCACCGGCACGGGGGACCAGGCCCGGACCATCGGTACGTTGGAGATCGTGTTGCTGCCCCAAGCCGAGGGCAACGCCTATACCTATGTTAACAAGGAGCGGTGCGAGGACCTGTGCAAGTACGTGCTGGCCGACGCGGACACCGCCGTGCGGGCTGAGGAACTGGCCTTGCGGACTTGGCGTGGCCTGGGTTGCCGCGACGCCGGCCGCGTCGATCTCCGGGCTGATGCCCGCGGCGACCTCCACGTGCTGGAGGTCAACCCGCTGCCCGGCATGCACCCCGGGCACTCCGATCTGCCGATCCTCAGTGCGGCGGTCGGCATGACCTACGTCGAGTTAATCGGGCGAATCATGGACTCCGCGACCGTGCGGATCCCCAGACCCGCGTTCCCCGGGGCCCGATCATGAAGATCGCCATTTTGCACGATGAGTTGTCGCCCGACGCCCGCCCCGACGAGTTGGATACCCTCGTCCAGGCCAACGCCGTGACCCACGCCCTGCGGGAATTGGGCCACCGAGCCGTCCGCGTCGGCTGCACGTTGAACCTCAAGCGTACCGCGGAGACCCTGCGCGAGTTGCGGCCGGATTGTGTATTCAACCTCGTCGAATCGATCGCCGGCGACGGCCGGTTGATTCACCTGCTCCCGGCGCTGCTCGACAGCCTCCGCCTGCCGTATACCGGTGCCGGCACTGACGCGATGTTCCTGACCTCGAACAAGATCCTGTGCAAGCAGGTACTCGCCGCCGCCGATCTGCCCACGCCACCGTGGTTCACGCTCGACAGCCTCACCGCCCATGCTGGGCCAATCGCCGGACGGTACATCATCAAGTCCGTCTGGGAGGAGGCGTCGATCGGCATCGAGGACGACTCCGTGCAGGATGTCGCCTCGATCGACCGGTTGCGGTCCGAACTTCTCGCCCGGCGGGACCGCCTCGGCGGCACCGCATTCGCCGAGGCCTATGTCGAGGGGCGCGAGTTCAACCTGTCGTTGCTGGGCGATGGTGACGGGGTGTGCGCGTTTCCGCCAGCGGAGATTCAGTTTGTGGGGTATGCCGCCGACAAGCCGCGCATCGTTGGTTACAGCGCCAAGTGGCGGGAAGGCTCGCCTGAGTACCGCAACACCCCCCGCACGTTCGACTTTGCCGACGGGGATCGCGCTCTGGTGGCCGACCTCATCCGCATCGCCGAGCACTGTTGGCGGCTCCTGGGGCTGCGCGGATACGCCCGAGTGGACTTCCGGGTCGACGCCGGCGGCCGGCCGTGGATCCTCGACGTGAACGCCAACCCCTGCCTGTCGCCCGACGGCGGCTTCGTGGAAGCCGCTGCCCGCGTCGGCTTGTCGTTCACCGAGATCGTCCGCCGGCTCATCGAGGAAGTCCGCCGGCATGCGCTCCCGACCATGACTGGACACGGACCGCCGGGTGCGTCCCCGCGAATGTGAAAGAATAGTGACGACCTCACGTACCCCAAGGACCGCGAACCGTGGACCCACTGCTGCGTGACGAAGTGCTCCCGACCGATCGGCTCGCCGTCCGCGAGATCGTCGCCTCGACCGGCATGTTCTATGACCATGAGGTCGACGTTGCCGTCGAACTCGTCGACGAGCGGTTCCACCGCGGGCCCGCCAGCGGATATTCTTTCATTTTCGCGGAGATGGCCGGCCGCGTCGTCGGCTATGCCTGCTACGGCCCCATTGCCTGCACGGCGTTCAGCTACGACCTCTACTGGATCGCCGTTCACAAAGACTGCCAGGGCCGGGGCTTTGGCCGCCTGCTTCTCCGCGAGGCCGAACGCCGCATCGCCGCCGCCGGTGGCCGTCGCATCTACGTCGAGACCTCCTGTCGCCAGCAGTACCTGCCCACTCGGGCCTTCTACGAACACCACGGCTACGTCCGCGAGGCCACGCTGGCCGACTTTTACGGTCCCGAAGACGCCAAGGCCGTCTACGTGAAGCCCGTCTGACCCAAAACAACGGCGGCCACGTTCTCGTGGCCGCCGCGTTGAACCTCAAAGGAATGTACCTGTCCCGGCCGGTCGGGTCAGTAACGGTCTCGCCCGCCGCCGTAGCCGCCGCGACCGCCGCCACCGCCGCGGCCGCCACGATCACCCCGGCCGCCGCCGCGGCTCCCGCCGCCGCCGCCGCCGCCGAACCCGCCCCCTGGACGCGGCTCGCGAGGCCGGGCCTCGTTGACCGTCAACGCACGTCCGCCGTGCTGCTGCCCGTTCAGCGCCGCGATTGCCGCCTGGGCCTCTTCGTCGGTGGACATCTCAACGAACCCGAACCCCTTGCTCCGGCCGGTCGTCCGATCGCTGATCACTTCAGCGCTCTGCACCGTGCCGTACTCCGCCAGCAGTTTCTCCAGATCCGAACTGCTGATGTCGTAGCTGAGGTTCCCCACATACAACTTCTTGCCCATCGTTCATCTCCTGTCGATGGTACTAACTCGACCCCTTATTTCACTTTCATGGGTCGCTTCTGAAAGTGGCCGACGATCCGGCCCCAATGGTAGGAGGGCGATACAGGCTGTGCAATCCGGGACATGTCAACTGCAGTCACGTGCGCGCCTCAATCGACGAACCAACCACCCCTAGTATAACCC